>CAZDAB010000205.1:0-5901 GCA_964502855.1 uncultured Desulfobacteraceae bacterium
AAATGAAGCCTTAGAAACAGCTCCAGGAGCCATTCCAAAAATAAGATTAATGAAATTTCTTGAAATTAGGTTAAATGATTCAATAACAGAGCGTGCCCGTCCCATTTCCCCGCGGGGTCCTTCAGCGCCTTCAGTGGAAAAAGTGCCTTTATTTTTAGCCGCTCTGAAAAAATATTCTGCGACATATTGAGGATTGAATTGTTCATGTATGTCAAATTCTTTACGAGGCAGCCAAAAAATATAATAAAATAGTGTACCTATTAATATAGTCAAAAACGAGAAGGTTAGCAGCCTTTTTATAAAATATGCGGGATCTTTAGAAAAACCGTGTCTAATAAAAACAATTAGCAATATAAGAAAAACAAATCCTATAGCGCTCCTCGCATTTGAAAACAATAAAGGAATAATCAAAATAATAATAAGTAAATAATTATTTATTGCTTTTATAAGTCTTTTATTATGCCAAAATTGATATATTAAAACCAAAGCGATTGTAAAACAAACAACAAACACAAGTATGGGGTAACTTGAAAAAGTCCCTGAACTCATATCAAGCGTACTTAAACTAATACGTATCCCCACGAACTGAACAAGCGCATATTGCAGTATAGTTACAGGAATTTGCAATAAACTAATGATTACGCAAAATTTAATAAAAAATTCTGGCGAAAAATTATGCGGGAAATATAAGAACAAACTAACTACAAATACAAAAAAAAGAAAATAATATCTTAACTCGTAAGCCCCTAAAATTATACTTTCGTGGTTATAAAGAATGGAAACAATGCCGACCATTAAAATTGATCCCACAAAACAAAAGCAAATTTTTAAAATTTTATCGTTGCGGCTTAATTTCCGTTTTTCTAAACAAAGGTCTAATAAAATTTTAATAGACATCAGAATGGCAAAAATATACGGAAGGCGCGCGAAGTAACGTGAAGCTTCAATCCATCTTGAAAAAAAACCAAAATCAAAAATACAAAAAAATATTAACAGATAGACTCCAATCTTCGGCCTTATAAGTAAAAAAAACGAACATAATATAAAATACAAAAAAACAAAAAACAGGATTATGGTACTCATTGCTTACCTATTGACCCCTTCGAAATTATAATCGAACATCTCAATATCTTTTTTATAAAATTCGCTGACTATTTCTTTCATTCTATCGGTGTATAAATTCCTATAATTATCATGATCGGTTACATTAAGCTTGACTTGTTGGTACTTAGATCTAATCTTAAGCTGGTCTTTTATTATCTTCATGTCTTTATCAAAGGTTTCTATTCTTCCAACAAAATCGAGCGCCAAATTCCCATTTTCATCAGTTATCCAAAGGTGTTGCGGTCTTAAATGCCTCATATTGAGAAAATATCTGGAAAAGTGCGGATTGGACATTGAAAGCACAAAAGACTCAAAATTTTCTATGCCGGTATTTTTTAAGTTTTCAGACCATCTTTTTGCCACCGGTTCATTCGAATTTAAGCCGCCTTTAACAAGAAAATGGTAGGCAGACACCAATCGGTCCCATGGATTACGTACGAAAGCAAATTTAAAATAATTATTAAACTTTTCGTTATTATAAAGTTTATAATGTAATAACGAGTTATGCCCAACATCAGGATAGTTAGGAAAAAAAATTTTCTGAACACTTCTCCCGGCATTTTTGGGGATATGGATAAAAATGCACTTGTAATCATCATTTAGTTGCACATATGGATTCTTGCCCTTCGAGCTTAGAAAAAAGCTTAGAAAAAAATTTATGGCTCTTATTGGTGTGAACTTAACGATATTCCAGAATATTATTTTTTCAATTTCATAAATTTTTCTATTGGGTTGCCAGGGCACTATTTGCGAAATTACTATTTTATCTATATAACGCATAGCATTTATCTTATTATTGATTTTGAACTTTCAATCTGTTTTCGGGTTGCCCGACTGCCGAACGACCAAGTCAACCTGTCACTATTCCGCTACGCTCCATAGCGGCAGGTGCGGTGCCTTGTTGGCCGGACTTTCACGATATATATCCTTTTAATTTCATTGCAGGATATATCTCATCATCGATTAAATGTTTCAGTTTGTCTTTATACACACTATTCACTTTAAAATTGGTATTTCTGACGCTTGATAAATCGAAAGTGAATTTTGCATAATCCACATTAAGAAAATTAGATAGACCTCTCAATATACTTTCTGGATCATTACAAAAATCTTCATAGCTAAATTCGAAAAAAGATGCCTTTTCAGCTAACGACAAAGATATTCTTTCCTGTTCAATATTAAGGATACAGCTATTCCAATATTTGGCGCATGCTCGGTAGTATTCATATTCTGTGTAACTGTACTTTGAATACTTCCCGAAATTCTTTTTGAAGTACGATTCTATAACGGATGGCCCGTATCGATATATATGGATATATTTTGCGCCAGGGAAAATAGTTTTTATTTGCGACATCATAAACGAAATCATTGCACTTTTGACAATAAGAGTTTTACTATTCCCGACCATTAAGTGAAACCCATTGAATGTTTGCTTAATCCTTTCAGAATGATTAGCAGGCCAATGCTCAACTGACAATGCCGTAAAAGACTTAGGATCAATTTCTATTGGTGGTGATTCTATTTGCGCTTTCTCAAAAGGAAACAGTTTTGGATGCCAGAGTTCATTTGCTTCACCTGGAAAAACTGAAATATCTGAATTGGAACGTAGTATACGAACGAGCAAGGTTGTTCCACATCGACCAGTTCCTACTATGAAAATCGGTTCTTTAAGTCGAAGGTTTAAAGTCTTGCCAGCTTTGCCTATAAGAAAGCAATTCTTAATTGAAACTGTTTTAATTAACCTTTTGAGCATTCCTTTTTCTCCAATCTAAATTGATGGGATGCCCAGCACCTTGTACAACTTTTTCAGGGTGACTGCTGGATCGGCGACCAGCTTGTTGTTATTAAGGGCGATAAATGAAATATCTGTTTAAAAGAAACGTTTATAGTATTTTACAAATTCATTTTCCCGGACCTAACAAAGGGCACACCTCTTTTCCAGAATGAACAAAAGAAGCTCATCGGCTCCTTAAGTAAGAGCTTATTAATGCGCAACTATCGGGAAATATCCTGTAGTTTTTCCAAATTTAATTTTTATATATGCAAGTGTGGTTATATTCCAGAAGCATAGACTGATCATGGCTGCGATTGCTGTACCATTCATGCCGAAATGAGGGGTGAGCAGAAGGTTGAGGCCGATATTGAGGCCTGCGGCAATGATCATAATATTCCTAAAAACGATTTGATTGCCGGTCATATTCATAAATATTCCGGATGAGCCTGAAATCGAATTAACGAACTGGCCGATGACCAACAGCACCAGGGCCGGATAGGCAATGGAGAATTCACGGCCGAAAACCATGCTGAGGATGGGTTTTCCCAGCACTATGAGTCCAATAAGTATAGGGGAAGTGGTAAAAAAGATCAGTTTGGCTGATTTTTTGGCAACATACAAGAGCTCATCAAGTTTATTCAAATGAAACAGTTCGGAGAATTTCGGCCCTGCCATGGAATTGACTGCCTGAAGCACAAAGGTTGTCAGGATAGCCAGTTTCACGGCAATGGCATAATAGCCCACCTCTGCTTCGGAGCGGAACATGCCCAGCATGATAACGCCTGTTTGTGCGATAAGAAACATCATGGTGGTGGACATGAGCATGGGCAGGGAAATAGAAAGGATGGTACGGCGGGATACGGAATGGACCGTATCGTGTGATTGCATCCTTTTTTTAAAGGCGTATTCCATTATGATCCAGCCTATGATGCCGGTCATGGCAAAACCGAACAGCACGGCATAGACAGGCGCATCACCGGCGGGCCATAGAAGGCCGACGGCGATTAAGAAAAGCAGGTTAAAGGTTTGAGGCAGAAACTGCATGAGGGCAAAAAGCTTGATAAGGCGCAAGCCCCGCACGGCCTGGGTGTTTAGAAGCATAAGAGATCTAAAAAGTATAAATACCGACGCCAAGGCGAAATAATATGACAGGTGTGGCTTGGAAAATATCTTGTCTGCAATCAGGTTTGCGCTGAAAAAAAACAGTATTCCTGTTACCAACGAAACCCCTATGACCATGTACTGGGTCTTGCGGTAGACCTTGAACGCAGAGGTGGGGGAGTATTTTGCCAGGTGTTCCGGTATCAGGCGCAGGATGGATGTGTTCGTGCCAAGTACCGTGAAAATCGTGGCCAACATAAGAAAGGAACTGATCACCGCCACGATACCGACCATCTCGGCCCCATACAACCGGGCCACAATAATGCTGAATACAAGCCCCAAGCCCGTGGCGATGACGCGGGCGGACAAGGCCCAGGCAGAGCCGGTGAGGATTTCAGAGAACCTTTCATCGGAGATGAGGTTGTGAACCTTGCGTTTTAGAAAATGAAGCATGTGGTTAAGTGGCTGATGTATATACCTTTAAATCTTTTTATCCCTTTAACGCCTTTCAGTACTCTGTTCTGTTTTAGTCAAGAGCCTTGTTTAATTTTATTTGCAAGAGAATAAATATGATCTGTTGTAGGTTGGGGCGGCAAGTTATCCACCCAGGGGCCAAAAAATTCTAGAAGTGCTTTGCTGGGTTGTTTATCACTGACGCTGAGCCTTGCAACTGTAATACCGTTTAGACAAATGATGTCCATTGATTCTCTATTTTTCCACAAGCTTAGGTTTTCTCTGATATAGTTATGTCCGTAAATGAAGCATAAATAAATATGCCTAGCACTATCCAAGTCCCCCTTACACAATACATCATAAATTTTTTCCACATTACGGCTGCCTGTGGGGATTAATTTTACCAACTGATTATCAAGATAATAAAATTTTTCAGAAAAAAACTTTGGCCCCCATTTGCCTTCAGGAACTAAATTTATCGCAAAAGCAACATCGCCCTTAGAAGAAAGTTTTGGATCACTAAACAGAGAATACAGCTTATTCCACTCCCGTTTAGGAGCGCCCAGTGCAGAAGGCGCCTTGTCTAAAAAAACAAATGCCGGCACCATGAACAATAAAAATAATAAGGCAAAAAGGATTCGCCTGCCCTTTTCATATTTATGAAAATCCGCCTTTATCTTTTGAGGCCACCAGGATCCCCCCAAATAGAAAACCAGAATGGAAAAGTACATTGAACCAATCGTTATTACATAAACAGGCAGAGCACTAAGAATATATCGTTGCATGATCCGATAATCAATGAAACTCTCAAAAAGCGAATAAAATATTATTGGGAAGAGGATGCAGTTAATTCCCAAAAAGATTAACAAATCTCGATTCGGCATTTTCTTTGAGAAGAAGATAATTAAAAATATACAAATAAACAGCACAAACGTTGGCCAAAAAGGTATTCCCGTCAAAACCTCCCAAAACCATTTGTATTTTTCAAACGGGATAATCGGGAATTGATTAGTTAAAAATCGATCAATAAAATACGAAAGATTGCTACTCTGAACCTGCTCGTTTAATAAGTGGCCCGCGTGGTTATTGATAAAGGCCTGAACCGGATAAAACAGGCCGAGGGAGAGCATTGAACCTATACCGGCCAAAAAGCTTTTTTTTCTAAATTTCTTACTGCATAACACGAAAAGAAGCAGGGTTAAGCTTAGACAAAATGAAAGGGCGATCGGCTGAAATCCGACAGATAGCATAAACATTGTCTGTGCTATAACCAGCAAGAGGAAATCTATGATGCCCTCAGAAAAAACCGCATGTTGAACAATAAAGACAAATCGCAGCAGGGCGTATAAATATATGCTCCCAAAAAATATGCTTACAGCAATTGGGCGGGCTTCCTGTGAATATCGCAACAACGATGGATGAAAGGAAAATAGTAATACCATTAATAAAAGATACCATTTATACTGGGG
>CAZDAB010000206.1:0-5896 GCA_964502855.1 uncultured Desulfobacteraceae bacterium
TCCACCAGCTGTACATACCCGGATTTTATGGAGTGATGGGCCATAACAACCTCAAGTTAGGGGCTTCGCCCCAATTGGAATGGTGGAATGCTGGAATAATGGAATAATGGGTTCTGGGATAATGCAATATTGGGTTAATGGTAAAATTTGTGTTGAAGATAAAGATAAAAAAGTCTAATATCCTTTTAAAAACCAACCTTCCAGTATTCCACTATTCCATTATTCCATATTCGAGGCAAGCGTTCAAGCCTCAAAAAATGTCCTATATTTTCATTAAGTTGTAAAAATTCCGAGACGTCAAATCAGATGTCAAGGGTCTTTAAATATTTGACGGCTTCCGGAATTTCCCGTTCACTGAAAATACGGATACTCTTTTCTTCCAGAAGAACGGTGGTAATGCCTTTGCCCGGCTTTTTAATTCCGGAAAAACTTCCGTCGTAAATATATGTGCTGCCGCACGAAGGGCTGCCATCTTTTAGAACGGCAAGCTTGATTTTGTGTAAACGGGCAAGTTCAAGCGCTTTTTGAGCACCGGTTAAAAAATATGGGGTAACATCCTTTCCTTTAATGTTCATGACCCTTGCATACCCGTGCAATACCGCACGTCCGTCTTGACCGGATATTTCCGAGCAAGGTCTGGGCACTGGAAGCCCTCCGCCCACTTCGGGACAGAACGACACCAGACGTCCCTGGAGCTTTAAACCCAATAACACACTGCTTTCATTAACCTTAAACCGTCCGTTGTAACGTACATTTTCTCCAATTAAGCAGGCGCTGACAAGTATTTTATTCATTTTCAGCCCTATTTGTTTTCCGTTGAATCCTCAGTTTGCACGGCAACCATAAACTCTATTTCAGTGAGTTTCAAGGTTTACTTATGGGTTCTAATTATCCATGGCCCGGTTTTTTCCTGAATAATTTATGAAAAATCCTCACCAGAACAGTAACGAAAAATTTAGGTTTTAGGGATTTTTTCAAGAACCCATTTCGGAATTTCTATTATATTATGATAAGCGTGAAAAACTTAGACTGCCGTTTTAGTAAACCCATTGCCGCACTTTTACAATAAATTATCAAGCGTAACGCTCCTTCTCTTACTCATAACTGTGGGTAGAGGCAATGCATAAAATTATAGATACCCCCCGGAAAAATCAGGCGGACTCTACTAAAATCGCTATGTTTTTAAAATTTAGTATTTGACACATCCTAACAATTATTATATTCGACGATATTTTTGATTGAAATTTATAAGACCGCCTAAATAATTGGAGAAAGGCATATGGAATTTTGGAGGGTTCCTTTTGACGCGGACACCATACAAGTCACTCTGGGCATCGTGCACATCCTGGAGGATCGATGTAAAGGATGTGGATACTGTATCGAGTACTGCCCCAAGCAAGCCCTTGAATTTTCAACAAAATTCAACCAAAAGGGGTATCATCCCCCTGTTGTTGTAAAGCCCGAAGAATGTGTCAACTGTCATTACTGCGAAATCATTTGCCCGGAGTTTGCCATATTTTCAGTAGAGAGCCTGCCAATAACCGAACCCGGCAGGACCGGAACCAACCCCAATTTTGCTGTAAAGGTTAAATAATAGACCCATGAAACCAGCGGTGCTTACCGGTGAATATTTTATGACGGGTGACGTTGCCTGTGCTGAAGGCGCACTGGCAGCAGGATGCCGTTTTTTCGGAGGATATCCCATAACACCTGCCACTGAGATCGCCGAACGGATGGCGATCCGGCTTTCTCATGTTGACGGATGTTTTATCCAGATGGAAGACGAAATCGGCGCGATGGCCGCAGTTCTTGGTGCATCATGGGGCGGTGTAAAAAGCATGACCGCCACCTCCGGTCCCGGATTCAGTCTTATGATGGAAAATATCGGTTTGGGGATCTGTACGGAAACTCCCTGTGTTGTGGTAAATGTTCAGCGCGGCGGTCCCTCAACAGGTCTTCCTACACATGGCGCCCAGAGCGACATGATGCAGGCCCGATGGGGGTCACACGGGCACTATGAAATTATTGCCATAGCCCCGTCCTCACCCCAGGAAATATTTTATTTAACGATCACAGCGTTTAATCTGAGTGAAAAATACCGGTTGCCGGTTCTCATCATGACCGACGAAATTATCGGGCATATGAGTGAAAAAGTCATTATACCCGAGGCAAAATTAATTAAGACGGTATCGCGTCCCAGACCCAAAGGAAGAAAAGACCGCTTTAAACCCTTTGCACCCGGACCCAATGGTGTCGCACCCATGCCGGTGGCAGGGGAAGGCTACAACCTGCACATTACCGGTCTGACCCACGATGAAAAGGGGTATCCGGTAATGGCCGTAGAAACCCAGACGGAGATGGTGTCCCGCATTACTGAAAAAATCCGAAGAAATTTAGACGACATTATTCGGACAGATAGTTACCTCCTGGATGATGCTGAAATTGCCGTTGTATCTTATGGAATTTCAGCCCGAACCAGCATGGCCGCTGTGGCTGAAGCCAGAAAGCTGGGAATCAAGGCCGGACTTTTGCGTCTGGTAACGATCTGGCCTTTTCCCGAAGATCAGATTCGCAAGCTGGCGGATAGAGTCAAGGGATTCGTGACGGTAGAAATTAATCTGGGTCAGATCCATCGGGAGGTTGAACGATGCGCCGGGGGCAAGGTTCCTATATTTTTAGTCGGGCATCCCGGCGGGACGATTATCCATCCTGACAGCGTTGTTAAAATGTTGAAAGAGGCCTTTTAAACCATGCAAGAAATCCCGGTAACATCCAAAAAACAACCCTGTCATCCCCTGGATGATCTTATCCGCACGGATCGCATTCCCCATATCTGGTGTCCGGGGTGCGGGATTGGAACAGTGTTCTCTGCGTGTCTGGCTGCTCTGAAAGGAAGCGGTATCAATCTTCGAAAGACGGTGATGGTCTCGGGAATCGGATGTTCGGGACGTGCCGCCGGTTACGTTAAACTGGATTCCTTTCACACAACCCACGGCAGGGCCATACCCTTTGCCACCGGATTAAAACTGGCCAACCCTGAACTGAATATCGCGGTGTTCAGCGGTGACGGCGACCTCTTCGCCATCGGCGGAAACCATTTTATCCATGCGGCCCGGCGGAACATGGATATGACGGTTATTTGTGTAAATAATTTAAATTATGGCATGACCGGCGGCCAGGTTGCCGCAACCACACCCTACCTGGCCAAATCGACAACGACACCGATGGGAAATCCAGAAACCCCTTTTAATCTGCCGCTAATGGCCTATGCGTGCGGCGCCACGTATGTGGCCCGATGGACCATGCTGCACACCAGAGATCTTACGGATTCCATAACAGAAGCGATTTGTAAAAAAGGGTTTTCCTTTATTGAAGCACTTTCACCGTGTCCGGTAAATTACGGTCGACGCAATAAACAAAAACCCCTGGATATGCTTAAGTTATACCAGGAAAAAGCGATCATCAAAAATGATGCAGATCCTTCTACACTGGACATAGACTTTGAAAAGGGCATCATTTTGGGCAAATTTGTCGATCTGGATCGACCGACGTTTATTGAACATTATGACAAGATCTACCGGCCGAGCCGTCTTCAAGAAAACGTTCCGGGGTTGAACTCATGACCGACTCTCAAAATCATAAACAGGGAAAAAAGGAAATTATAATTACCGGCTTTGGTGGGCAGGGCATTATCCTTGCGGGTATTATCCTGGGAAAAGCGGCTGCCATTGGTGAACACATGGAAAGCACACTTGTTCAGTCTTACGGGCCCGAGTCTCGTGGGGGGTCGTGTAATGCTCAGGTTGTCATTTCCGATGAAATGATTCATTACCCTTATGTGAGCCATCCGGATATTTTGGTCTGCATGTCTCAATCCGGCTATGATAAGCTGATCAAGCAGATCAAGGAAAACGGAACGTTAATCGTTGATCAGGATCTGGTTCGCCCTGCCCGTGGATTAAAATGCGACTTTTTTTCCATCCCCGCCACCGGCATGGCCGAAGAGCTGGGGCGGGTAATGATCGCCAATATCATTATGCTCGGTTTTTTAACCGCCGTCACAGAAGTTATTTCCATGGATGCCGCCCAAAAAGCCGTCCTGGAATCCGTTCCAAAAGGCACTGAAAAACTGAACACAACGGCTTTCAAAAAAGGTCATGACTATGGCCTGGCCACACTCAAGGGACGGCAGAAAAAGGCCGCGGGTCAATCAGGAGCTATTTCATGAAACATCCCAAAGAACGGCTCCACCGGGTCACCGTTATCGGTGCGACACCGGCCGGTATCGCCGCGACCAACAAGCTCGGAGAACTGGGCATTCCCCTCACCCTTGTGGATTCCGATTACGATCTGGATAAAAAACTTTCCCGGGATGAATGGGTTCTGAAATCAGGCGTTCCGTTAAATCATGCCCATCGACCCGGGCTTATCAGAATTTTAAGAAACCCTGCCATTCGATGCATCTTTCCCGCAGAAGTCTCCTCCATTAAGCATAATCGCCAAGGATTCCGTGTTCACCTAAACATCCCCCAAACCTTTGTAGATCAAGACAAATGTACGCTTTGCGGTCGTTGTACCGAAATATGCCCGGTTTTGCTTCCCGGAGGAGAAAAAGCCATCCAAATTAACAGTCAGCGAAGCCTTCCCGGCCGACCGGTCATAGATAAACGGCGCCGGCCGCTCTGCCAGGCAAACTGTCCGCTAGGGGTTAACGCCCAGGGCTATATTGCCCTTGTAAAAGCCGGCAGGTTTGTCGAAGCGCTTGACCTTATCAGGGAAAATAACGTTTTGCCCGGCATCTGCGGACGCATTTGTACCCACCCTTGTGAGGCCGTCTGCAGAAGGGGTGAACTCGATGAACCTGTCGCCATCATGGATATTAAGCGATTTGTGGCAGACCATGAGCGCTCCAATCCCAGAGACATACAAGCCTGTGATGTTCATAAAAAGTCAGAAAAGATCGTCATTATCGGCTCAGGTCCGGCAGGGATTTCCGCCGCTGCGGACCTGGCCCGATTCGGCTATGAGGTAACGGTTTTCGAAAAAGAGAAAGAAGTCGGCGGGTTGCTCCGTTACGGAATTGGGCGTCATCGCCTGCCCAGGGATATCATCGATAATGATCTTGAATATATTAAGAAACTGGGCGTAAAATTTATTACCGGCCATTTTGTTGATCTGGCCCGAGATATGGATTTGCTCAAAAAAGACTTTGACGCTGTCATTATCTCCATTGGGACGTGGTCTGATTTAAAATTAGGTGTGCCCGGAGAAACACTGGAAGGTGTTGAAGGTTGCCTCTCTTTTTTGGAGCGCTTTTATCGAAACGAAATAAAAGCACTGGATGAAAAAGTTGCGGTGATTGGGGACGGCAACGCCGCATTTGACCTGGCCCGTACACTTTTGCGGCTGGGCGCCCATGTCACAATTTTATCCTGGTTCCCTGAAGAGTTGATCCCTGCCAATGCCGAAGAAATTCGGGCCGCTAAAGAAGAAGGAATTCTCATTCGAGACTGTACTCAGACCGTTGCGTTTTTGGGTCAAAACGGTAAGCTCCATGGGCTGCGTTGCATGACCACCCAACCCGGAGAACCCGATGCCCAGGGTATCCCCTGGCCGGTCATTATTCCGGATCGTCCTCCTTTTGAAATCGAGTTTAACCGGGCTTTTGTTGCCATCGGTCAAAGGGGGGCTCTGAAGGGTCATAACCCTTCATTCAGCTTTGATGTGTCAACACGAGGTTTGATTGAGGTTGATGAATATTTTCGTACGAATTTGCAGGGAGTCTATGCTGTAGGAGATTCGGTATCAGGACCCTCATCTGTTGTTAAAGCCATGGCCGCGGGCCGGCGGGTTGCCCGTATCGTTCATGGCGATATTTGTAAAGAGGAGGTCTTTT
>CAZDAB010000207.1:0-5895 GCA_964502855.1 uncultured Desulfobacteraceae bacterium
TTAGTGCCCTGATTTTATTGAAATTTAAAAATCAAACTGTCAAAGATCAGTTTGAAAGTGTTTATCAGTTCTGCACAAAAAGAGCTCCGTCGGCAACGGGTTGCCGTGGGTAGCCTTTTAGCCACCGATCCTTTTTTATCCGAAACGACGGTTCCTCGTATTTTTGAAGATTATCCGGCTCCCTTGTTGCCCAATAAAAAAGCGTATCTGGAACTCCTGAAAACCTGCCATATATATCTACTGATCATCGGTAAAGAGTACGGCACCGTTATCGACAACGGACTGTCAGCAGTACATCAGGAATACCGTTTTGCCCAGGATCTGAAGTTGCCGACTCTGGTCTGTATCATGGGAGATGCCTCATTTGAAAGGGAGGAAAAAACTGAGCGATTCTTTGAAGAAATAACAAAGGATGGTCATACCTATAGTCGATTTTCTTCAGATCGTGAACTGTTGAAAGAAGTTCGAATACGCTTGGTCGAATATATTGAGACAACCTTTGATACGGCCCCAACAAAACTTCAAGACATCCATTCCAGAGAAACGCTTCGATCCGCATCGGATCTGGAGCGGCAGCAGGTAAACAACAAATTATTTTCTGGCCTCGATCAAGATCTTGCACGTGAGATGGTGAGTGCCGCTGAAGAAAAACCAATTGAGAAAGTAACGGATGAGCTTATCTCGCAAGCGCTGCTATCGCGTGGTTACCTTTGGTGGGACAAGCAAGAGGAAGTCAACCGTCCAACCGCGGCATGCTTTTTACTTTTAGCACCCACCCCCTCTACTGTTTTTCCTCAAGCTCGAATTCAGTTGGATGCCTATGCCGGCGATAGCAGGAATACCGATCCGATTGACAGTGTTCTTATTGACAATCCTCTGCCACAAGCTATTGAACAGACCGTTGCCTTTATTCGCCGGAATACCGCTCACCCATTGAAAGTGAAGGGATTGAAAAGGCAGGACAGTGACCCCTATCCTCAGGAGGCGCTTCGCGAAGCCATTGTAAATGCCGTCGCCCACCGTGACTATGGTGAGTCTGGAGCAAAAATTATAGTGGAAGTTTTACAGAATGAAATCATTTTTTCCAGCCCAGGACTGCCTCCCGGCGGCCAATCTATTGACCGAATCAGCAGGGGAGAGGCACGCTCACGTGTTCGCAATCCCATGATTGTCCAAGGTTTAAGATGGCTTGAATACATGGACGAACGGGGTAGCGGTATCCGTCGCATGCGGTCTGCCATGAAAGAAAAGAAACTGCCGGTACCTCAATTTCGTTTAGACAACGGAGAATTCTTGGTAACATTATACGGCACACCTGCACCCGATGTCGATCAACCTGCGACAACGGAAAAAGAGCATATCCGAATCGCTCCAACATCGGATAATGCTGTCGAATCCAAGGAGGCTCAATTGATCCAATTGGTTCGTGCAAACGGATATGCCACAACTGCCATGTGTGTTCAAAAAATGGGATTTTCCCGCGATACGGCGTGGCGCCTGTTAAGCCGCCTGACAAAGGAGGGGGTTCTGAAAAAATCCGGGTCCGGCCGAGGGACCCGATACTATCTGAGCAAAGCGCCTGGCCAGGCGTAAATCAGGCGAAAAAAGATTGGTCAGACGAAGTTCAGGCGTTATTCGGGCGAAAAAATAAAATCAGATACAAATCAGGCGAAATATTTGAATCATCCGCACAAACAGAAAAATCCGCAGAGGGCTTGAAAAAGGAAAAGGTGACCGTTTGTACCGAAAATTTTATTATTCAATTTTTCGAAAACTTACCTGAAAGACTCGGGATAGAGGAAGTTAATCATGCAGATCCGACGCAAAGATGTCTTTATCACCATTCGCACTGAAGGAGCTCTATTGCCCTCAGATCTGCTTCAGCGAATTTCCGAAGGTGGTAGACATCCCCGGTCTGGATGAAACCGCTTACCACTTAAGCGGCGAACGGATCAACGAGGCCGTCAACCGCGCCTGGAACCGGTTGCAAAGCGCCTGGAAAAGTTTTCAAAGCGCACGTTCCGGGCTCCCTGAAACAGATTTGGGTACCCGGATAACGCGCGAGCGCTGGCTGCTGCCGCTGTTCCAGGAATTGGGCTTCGGTCGTCTTTTGGTTCAAAAGTCGGTTGAAATCGGCGGGAAACCCTATCCCATCTCCCACGGCTGGCAGCACACACCCATTCACCTTCCCGGCTTCCGGGTCGATCTGGATCGCCGCATGGCCGGTGTGGCCGGTGCAGCGCGTATGAGCCCTCACAGTATGGTCCAGGAATATCTCAACCGCAGCGACGATCACCTTTGGGCCTTTGTTTCTAACGGCCTTAGTCTGAGGGTCCTGAGAGACAACGTCAGCCTGACCCGCCAGGCCTACGTGGAGTTTGATCTTGAATCCATGATGGAAGGGGAAGTGTATTCCGATTTTGTGGTGCTGTGGCTGATCTGCCACCAGAGCCGAGTAGAGGCGGAAAATCCGGCCGAATGCTGGCTGGAACACTGGTCCAAACTGGCCCATGACCAGGGCACCCGCGCACTGGATCATCTCAGAGATGGTGTGCAAACGGCCATCGAGGCCATCGGCTCCGGCTTTTTATCCCATCCCAAAAACGATAGTTTAAGAGAAAAGCTCAAATCCGGCACACTAAACAAGCAGGAATACTACCGCCAGATTTTGCGGCTTATGTACCGGTTGATTTTCTTGTTCGTGGCTGAAGACCGTGATTTACTTCTCACGTCCAAGGCCGATCAGAAAGCCCGTGAGCGCTACCTGCGGTTTTATACCATGCGCCGTATTCGTGAGCTGGCCGGAAAGAAAATCGGCAGTCGTCATTCGGATCTTTTTCATGGCGTTCGCCTGGTCATGGAAAAACTGAGGTCAAATCAAGGTTGTTCGGAGCTGGCGCTTCCAGCCATGGGAAGTCTTTTGTTTTCCAGAGATGCTACTTCGGACTTAGAGGGCCTTGAGCTGGGCAACCGCAGCCTGATGGCTGCCGTTCGGGCTGTCAGCTTTATTTCCTTTGAGGGTAAGCGCCGACCGGTCGATTTTAAAAACCTGGGCTCCGAGGAGCTGGGAAGTGTGTACGAGTCCTTGCTGGAGCTGCACCCGGAGCTAAACTCGGATACCGGTGCATTTGAACTTAAAACTGCCGGCGGACACGAGCGTAAGACCACCGGCAGCTATTACACTCCCTCCAGCCTGGTGCAGTGCCTGTTCGACTCGGCCCTGGAACCGGTGGTGGAAGAAGCTCTTAAAAAGGAAAATCGCGAACAAGCCATTTTAAATCTCAAGGTGTGCGACCCGGCCTGCGGCTCCGGGCACTTTCTGGTAGCAGCCGCCCATCGCATGGCCAAGCGACTGGCTGCCGTGCGTACCGGTGATGAAGAACCTTCACCGGAGGCCACGCGCATGGCACTTCGGGATGTTATCGGCCGCTGCATTTACGGGGTGGATATCAATCCCATGGCTGTGGAGCTGTGCAAGGTAAGCCTGTGGCTGGAGGCCATGGACCCGGAAAGGCCGCTGTCGTTTCTGGATCATCATATCCAGTGCGGCAACAGCTTGCTGGGAACCACACCGGCACTCTTGGAAAAAGGCATCCCAGATGATGCCTTTAAACCCATCCAAGGCGATGACAAGGAATATTGCCGGATCTGGAAACAACACAACAAACAAATGCCCCTGTTTGAGGGTAAAGCACAAACCCCGAAGGAATTCGAAGTCCTGTCAAACGAATTCCTTAAAGTTGCTGAAATGGATGATTCGACCCTATGGGGTGTTAGAGAAAAGCAGGCCTCTTGGGGAAAAGCCACTCGATCAGCAAACTATCTGCATGAGCGGCTGCTGGCGGATACCTGGTGTGCGGCCTTTGCCTGGATTAAAAAATACAGGGCCAAATTTGTCGCTCTGGTTACCAATGTGTTGTTTCGAAAGATGGAAAGCGATCCTGCTTCTATAGACGAAAATGTGGAAACAGAGATTCAAAGCTTGTCCGAGCAGTATCGCTTTTTCCACTGGCACCTGGCCTTTCCGGATGTGTTTCGGCTGCCGAAGAAAGGAGAAAAGCCGGAAAATGAGGAAATGGGCTGGAATGGTGGATTTGATGTGGTTTTAGGAAATCCGCCTTGGGAGCGGGTGAAACTTCAGGAAAAGGAATGGTTTGCCGGTGTGCGACCGGATATTGCTACAGCTCCGAATGCGGCCCAACGACGCAAAATGATCCAGGCGCTCAAAGACGAAAGTCCAGCAGTGTTTAAGGCTTTCTTAGACGCCCGGCGCGAGGCGGAAGGTATTAGCCATTTGCTTAGAAATTCTGAGCGATACCCACTTTGTGGCCGGGGAGATATCAACACCTATGCGGTTTTTGCCGAACTCAAGCGCAGTGTCTTATCACCTGCGGGCAGAGTCGGCTGTATCGTACCCTCCGGCATTGCCACCGATGATACGACCAAATACTTTTTCCAAAATTTGATGGAAAAAGGGTCTCTGGTCGGTCTGTATGATTTTGAAAACCGCCAGAAGCTTTTTCCTGAAGTTGACAGTCGAATGAAATTTTGTCTTCTGACACTCACCGGATCTAAAAGACCGGCCAAAACCGGCGCTGAATTCGTATTTTTTGCCCACCAAGTCCAGGACCTAAAAGATTCCGAACGCAGGTTCTCATTAACCGCCCAGGAAATTGAGCTTTTAAATCCAAATACTCGCACATGCCCAATTTTTCGCAGCAAGCGCGATGCTAAAATAACAAAAAATGTCTATAAAAGAGTGCCGGTGCTCATTGATGAAAATAAAGGAAAAGAAGGGAATCCATGGGGTATTACTTTTTTGAGAATGTTTGACATGACGAATGATTCAAACCATTTCTATACAAAGAAGCAGTTAGAAGATAATTGATGTCAGTTAAAAGGCAATGTATTTATAAAAGGGAATAAACGTTTTTTACCGTTTTATGAAGCAAAAATGGCCCAACCTTATGACCATCGTGCGGCTGACGTTATTCTTAGTGAATCTGCTTCGATAAGGCAAGGTCAGGCAAAAAACATAACTTCAGAAGAACATAACAACTTTGAGAGGTTACCTATGCCCCGCACCTGGATCGAAGAAGGTATTGTTCGTGAAACTATTCCAGAATTTTGGGGGAAAAATTGGTTTTTGGGCTTTACTGATATCACAAGCCCAACAAACGAAAGAACGATGCTTTCCACAATAATACCCTTTTCAGCAGTCGCTAATTCATTCCCTTTGATTTTGATTAGCAAAATTAGAGATGCAATATCAATATGTACACTTTATGATGCATTTAATAGTTTTGCATTTGATTATGTATGCCGACAAAAAATCGGAGGGGTCCATATTAATTTCTTTCTGTTAAAGCAATTACCTATGGTAAACCCACTGGATGAAAATTCAAATTATCAAAAATATATATCTCGACGGATTTTAGAGCTCACATATACATCTTATGATGTCATTGATTTTGCTAATGATATTTGGGCTGGAGCCTATCCTCAAAAAGATGCATATCCTCCTTTACCCCAACCTTTTTTGTGGAATGAGGAACGGCGTTTTCTGATCCGTTGTGAACTTGATGCTGCTTTTTTTCATCTTTATGGCATTAATCGAGATGATGTCGATTACATTATGGAAACCTTTCCGATTGTAAAAAGAAAAGACATCCAAAAACATGGAGATTACCGCACCAAACTTATAATTCTAAAAATTTACGACGAAATGAAAAGGGCAATTGAAACCGGTAAACCTTATCAAACGATTCTTGATCCACCACCAGCAAATTCGAAAATGGCACATAAACCAATATAGTTTTTTGATTTAAAAAAGCACTTTGTCTATAGAGCCTACGCATAAATCATAATAAATAATATAAAAACAGCATATTAGAC
>CAZDAB010000208.1:0-5892 GCA_964502855.1 uncultured Desulfobacteraceae bacterium
AGGATTGGCATCCTCCATATTATGCATCCTTTCTTGAGCTTGGCACATGGAAAAGTGAGGGTAAGCCATTTATGAGAACTGCCCGGAAACAGAATTTAAGAAAAGCACAGCGAATGTATCAGGATGCAATTGATAAATTATGAATAAAGTTTTTACAGCTATTTATAATAAATTCAATAATAATGTTGCTCATGGGGCTTATACGTCTGTTGGCGGTAGGTTTTATCTTAATGTAGCACCACAGGGCGCGACATTTCCGTATGTAGTTTTTTTTTCGGTAGCCGATGCAAACGAATACGATACTTCGGACGAAACAGAGGATATTACAATTCAGTTTAATATTTTTTCTCAGAATAATTCTGTTTTGGAAGCCGGGCAGATTTTGACAAATTTAAAATCTCTTTTTGATAATTGTTCTTTAACGGTTACAAATTGGCGGCACTTGGAAATGAGGCGAAGGAATACCTATCCAAATAATGACTATGAACAGTCACCGCCGATTGTTGGATATAGCGTTGAATATGATATTTTAATCGAAAAAACACGGAGCTAATTATAATGATTGTAACTGGAAACCATAGTGTTTGTTTAGAGATATGCGATGTTCTTGGTATAAAGAACGCACGAAAAATAACCTTAAATATGGCAGTCAATGAAATTGTAATGATTAATGTGGAATATGCTGCTGGTATTGATAATTTAAAAGGATTAATTCCTATTTTAAGAAAATATTGTCTTATGGAAAGAAATTATTTTGATGAGGGGATATTTGCTTGGAGAGAAAAAACTTATTTAAAAATTAAACGGAGCTAATTAATGAACATTTTACTTACGAATTATTCTTTAGCAATGCGGGCCGGAACGGAAACCTGGACAATGACCATGTATGATTACCTGAGTCAAAATCATAATGTAGATGTTTTCGTTCCTATGTCCGGGGAGAATACCCTAATCCCGAATGCAAGGCCAGATTACGCAAAAAAGTATGACCTTGCGTTAATCAATCATAATATTTGTCTGCGCGAATTGGCAAGCTGGGAAAATATTGAGAAACGGATTTTTACATCTCATGGAATTTATCCCGATCTTGAACAACCTTTACCGGGCGCTGATATGTATGTGTCGGTTTCCGAAGAGGTTCAGGA
This sequence comes from uncultured Desulfobacteraceae bacterium, assembly GCA_964502855.1. Lineage (GTDB taxonomy): Bacteria > Desulfobacterota > Desulfobacteria > Desulfobacterales > UBA11574 > S5133MH16. The sequence continues at coordinate 1,146 of CAZDAB010000208.1, forward strand.
TAATTTACGAAAACAGGGGTTTGATTCCTGCGTGATACGAAACCCGATTAATACGGATTATTTTAAGTCGGGACCCCCTATTAATGATAAGTTGGAGAATATTCTTTTTCTGAATAATCATGCATATAAGTGTTCGTGTTTTGATGTTATTAAGGATGCGTGTAAAGAATATAATTTTAGAATACTTTCCAACCATAAAAAAAGTGTGCTGGATCAAATATTATGGGCTGATTTAGTAATTACTACCGGGCGCGGGTGTTATGAGTCTCTTGCCTGCAAAAGAAATGTTTTGGTTATGGGCCATTTCGGGGCAGATGGGATGGTGACATGGAAAAATATTAGTAACCTTCGCAAAAATAATTGTTCTGGGAGAGCGTACGCTCATAAATGGGATGCTTCTGATATTAGAAATGAATTTGCAAAATATCAGCCGGACATGAACTTGCGGGAATATATTATACTTAATAACGATGTTCGGGAAATTGTTCGGCAATATCTTTTACTTGCGAATACAAAAAAAAGAAAAGCTCCGGTTATTGAACTTCAAAAATCTGTATCTGATAGAAAAATTTCGGTTATATTGCCAGTAATTAGACGGGATAAAGCCGCGCGATGTTTGGAAGCAATCCAGAAAAATGCAGGGCTTCCCAAAAGTCAATATGAGATTGTTACAGAGTACGACCAAGAAGGGATTGGCTGCCCCCGAATGGTGGCACAGCTTACTGAAAAGACGAATAACGATCTTGTTATGTTCCTGGGTGATGACACTGTTCCGCAAGCAAAATTTATGAGAAACGCCCTTCATGCCATGGATTCTTTGCCCGGGGGATGGGGAGTTGTAGGACTTAACTCTGATGGAAATGATCACGCTCATTGGTTGGCGCATAAGAATATACTTAATTACATCGAGGGCGAAGATTTCTTTCCGTTAGAATATAAGCATTGTTTCTGTGACGATGAGCTAAAAGATGTTGCTATTGGACAGGGGTGTTGGGTTTATGCCGAAGATTCTATTATCGAACATAAACATCCGATTTTTGAAACAGCGGATATAGATGAGCATTATGACCGTGTTTATTCTGACGAAATATGGAATCACGATTTGAATACGTACAGGCGGCGAAAAATAGACCGATTAAGAAGGCATAATGAGCGTAAACTTGCAATAGCAATACCGTTGACTGACACATATAATTTTACTCAATTCACTACGTCATACTCTATTTTGCAAAAACCAAAACCTTATGAGTTTCTTTTTCCCTCATTCCCAGGGCAAATTGATGCGATCAGAAATAATTTAGTTGAGCAGGCATTTCGTATAGGGTGCACGGATATTGTTATGCTTGACACAGATCAGGTTTATAATGATCCAGATACGATTATTCGGTTAATGAAACATCATTTGCCGGTTGTTGGGGCGCGGGTGCATCGCAGATATCCACCGTTTGACCCGCTATGTTTAAGGGGTGAAATTGGCAAACTTGAAACGGTGCCAGATGAAGAGGTCGAGGAAAGCATAAAAACGGGAATGCCTATTGAGGTTGATGCGACTGGGTGCGGATGTATCCTTTATGATTTACGAGTTTTTACTAAAATGGAACGGCCATGGTTTAAGTTAGCTAAAGGCAAAAAAGGACAGCCGGTCGGGGAAGATATTGGATGTTGTCAAAAATTAAAAGATCTGGGCTATAAGATTTATGTAGATTGCAGCCTGGATGTCAAGCACCTAACACTGTTGGCGTTAGATTGGGGATTTTATAAGTTGTTTTCAAAAATATTAAAGGCAAAAATCAGATCGGAGCGAAAGGAAATGGTCGAAAATGGCACATGAATCTAAAAGCCCACTATACGGTAAAGTTGCGTTTGGAGCCAATACGGTTTTAGGTATTGGATCTTTTTCCTTTGGTGGCGGAAGTTTTGACTTGTTAGACGATACGGAACTTGGCGATGATTGGGAAGATTTGTCACCCGGGCTAAGGCGGGGCGGGACTGTCGAATTTTCCGGAAAATTTAAAGGGGATGATACGCAGGGTCAAGATTTGCTCTTTCTTGCGTATTACAATCAAACAGAAATAACCACCCTGAGGTTTTGGGTTGACGATTCCTCTTATTATACCCCTAACAGCACAACGGCGGCAGGGGGTGGGTTGCCGGCCGGGGTTCCGGTTAGTCACATTCTGATCACGGAGGAACCAACAATATCAATGGATCTTAACAATTTAATGTCCATCAGTTTTAGGGGGCGTATTGTTGGCGCAATGAGAAGAATTTAACGCGGGATACGGCTTTTCGCCGGGTGGGGTATGCTCCGGCCTCACCTCCCGCGACCTTTTTTTATAACGGAGCACAAAACAAACGGAGTGTATATCTATGAGAATCACCAAGCCTATTGAACGATGGTTTCCAATTCCGAATGATCCGGACAAGGGAGAGTTATGTATTAAACAGCTTTTGCCCGGTGAAAGAGCAGAAATCTTTGACGTTGCGATCAAGCAAACAGCCAGATACGAAAAAAAGGATTCCGGGTCTTACGAACCGTTTTTTATACAAGAAACGGACAAGAAAAAAGACAGGGAATTGACCCTTATTAAAACGGTGGTCGGCTGGAAAAATATGTTTGATGCTGAAGGCAAGCCCTTAGAGTTTAATCGTGATAATCTTTTGCGAGCGTCAAATGAAATTGTCGGATTTAATGAATGCGTGACCGAATTCAGAAACCAATTAAACGAAGACATTGAGAAAGAAAAAAAGGAACAGGAAAAAAACTTGTCGAGTTCTGCAAGAAAATTCGCAAAATAAATTGTGAATCTTGCAGAAGAACTTTTAAGGCATATGGTGAAGATCCACCATGCGGGAAAGAAGGAAAAGAAGACAGGTCCAAGTGCGAATTTTTTCAACCGCCATTATTTCAGGAAAGCGAGCCGGTATTTCAAGTTTATCGATATATGACAGGAAGTTTGCCTGTAGATGTTTTTCGGGTAATGGACATGGTTGGAATGCACGAGAATGATCGGAAATGGTGTTTATATTTAGTTCAAAAATTAATGTCAGAGCTATCAAGCAGCGAGATAATAACCAATGAGACTCGGCGGAATATACGTTGATGCGCGCGCTAAGACTGATGGTTTAAAGCGAGACCTGAAGCAAGCAGAGGGTTTTGTTGAAAAATCTGCTGTTGTAATGAAGCATACCTTTCAACAGGTTGGAATTGCAGCGGCGGCTTTTGGGGCAGCAGCAGCTTATGGCATGAAAAAAGCTATTGATGCTGCCAGTGACCTTCAGGAAGTGCAAGGCAAATTTGACGTTGTTTATGCTAAGCATCGCAAGCAAGCGGAAGATATGGCAAAAACTCTGGTTAACTCTTATGCCATGTCAGAACGCGAAGCAAAGCAGTATTTATCAAGCGTTCAGGATTTGCTTGTTCCTATGGGTATGGCTTCCGATAAAGCCATTTTGATGTCTGATTCGGTTGTAAAACTTGCGGCAGATTTGGCGTCTTTTAATAACCTTCCGACCGCTACTGTTATGTTAGATATTCAAAGTGCCTTGGTTGGCAATTTTGAAACCATGAAAAAATACGGTGTTGTCTTAAATGAAACCGTAATAAAACAAGCGGCATATAATAAGGGCCTTTGGGCTGGGAAGGGTATGGTTGATGCCAATACCAAAGCCCAGGTTGCGTTTGAATTAATGTTGAGGGGCTCTGAGGCTGCTCTTGGCGATCAACAGCGAACAATGGGCAGTTATGCAAATCAAATAAAGCAATTTAAAGCTAATATCGAAGATACAGAGGCTGCTATTGGTGCCGGGCTATTGCCCATAGCAACTGAAATGGTTCAGACGGTTAATTTATGGGTGAAAGCTAACCAGACATTGATTAAGCAGGATATTCCAAAACGTATCGACTCTGCTGTTACCTCAATTAAGAGTCTTGTTGAAGTTTACAACTCTATCCCCGACGATGTTAAGGGCGGCGTTGGTGTAATAGGTGCTTTATTGTTTGGGAAAAAGGCAGCATTTATAATGTCTGCAATTTTATTAGTTCCTAAATTAGCAAATACGATGCGTGGTTTTGCAGCGGCATTTAAAGATCAATTGGATTGGCTGGATTTTGCAACCATGAATGCTAATGAACTTGCTGATGCACTTGACAAAATAAGAGAGAAATATAAAAGATTTCCTATTAATGAAAAAACAAAGGGATGGGAATTATATTCCGATAGAGTAAAAGATGCAACAAAAAGCGTTGATGATCATGTTGATTCGTTAAAGGGCTCAAAAAAAGAGCTTGCCGATATAGAAAAAGAGCTTAAAAAAGCAGAAGAAGCATTTAAGGAAGCATTTATCATTTCATCCGGCACATTGGAAATAATGGAGAACCAATTGCGGCGAGGGATTGGTGATAATCTACAGGTTGTAACCGAAGAAGCAACCGAGGAAATGACTGAGCTATATGAGCATTTCTGGAATAATGTACATGATATATCTGCTGAGTTTAGCAAAGACATAGTTCACGGTCATATTGATTCTTGGAAAGAAGGACTTAAAAGCCTTAAAGATCTTTTCCTTGATACTCTCGGCGAGATGATTGCTATGGCATATGTTAACCCTGTGATAGTGCCGGTTATAAGCTCTGTGGCCGGGGCTATGGGCTTGGGGAGTCTTACCGGTGTTGCGGGCGGTGCCGGCGGATTAGGCGGCCTGGGTGCCCTGGGCGGCCTGGCCAGTTTTCTCAACAGTCCTGTGA
>CAZDAB010000209.1:0-5884 GCA_964502855.1 uncultured Desulfobacteraceae bacterium
TTGATCGATATGATGAGATATTGGAAAAACTGGTAATGAAGCCAGAATAAGCCAACCCGAATATTTTATAGAGTTTTGTCTTGACACAATACATATCTTTGTAGTACGGAAATTGCCGCCGTTAATAAGGGGAATAAAGATTGAGTATTAAAATAAACACTATATCGTTATGTTGGTGGTGGCAGGTTTTATAGTGAGCCTGCCTGCACACATATAATTTTTTAGAAATTAGTGAGAGCTGTGGGTAAGGAGGAACTTCCCATGGCTTTTTTATTATGTAAACGCGCCATGGGGTTTTCTCCATGGTTTTTTTTAACTGGAAAGGAGAAAATTTTATGAAACAGACCAAGGTATTTTTAAATGAAAGTGAAATGCCCAGGCAATGGTACAACATAGTGGCGGACCTGCCCACTCCAATGAGTCCGCCGCTGCATCCAGGGACAGGAAAGCCGGTGGGGCCGGATGACCTGGCTCCGGTGTTTCCGATGAATTTGATCGAGCAAGAGGTTTCGACGGAGCGCTGGATTGACATTCCTGAACCGGTTCTGGATAAGTTATGCCTGTGGCGTCCCTCTCCCTTATACCGGGCAAGGAATTTCGAAAAACTGCTGGATGCCCCGGTTAAAATTTATTACAAAAACGAAGGGGTAAGCCCTCCGGGTTCCCACAAGCCCAACACCGCAGTTGCTCAAGCCTATTACAATAAAGCTTTCGGTATAAAACGCCTGTCAACGGAAACAGGTGCCGGACAGTGGGGCAGTGCGTTGAGCATGGCCTGTCAGATGTTCGGCCTTGAATGCCGGGTCTTTATGGTAAGAATAAGCTATGAACAAAAGCCGTATCGCCGGCTCATGATGATGACGTGGGGTGCGGATTGCATCCCCAGTCCAAGTAATATAACGCAAGCGGGAAGAAAAATTCTTGATGAACATCCGGATTCACCCGGAAGTCTCGGGATAGCAATCAGTGAAGCCATAGAAGATGCGGTGGGCGATAAAGAGGCTCGCTATTCGCTGGGCAGCGTATTAAACCACGTTCTGTTGCATCAAACCATTGTTGGCCTGGAAGCTCAAAAACAATTGGAAAAAATTGGTGATTATCCGGATGTGGTTATGGGGTGTGCCGGCGGCGGAAGCAATTTTGCCGGCCTGTGTCTTCCTTTTGCTCGAGATAAAATCCATGGCAAGCAAATTTCCATTGTTGCCGCCGAGCCAACGTCATGTCCAACCATGACGCGCGGGCCTTTTGCCTATGATTTTGGCGATACGGCAATGACCACCCCTTTACTCCCCATGCATACTCTGGGACATGGTTTTGTACCGGCCCCGATACATGCCGGAGGATTAAGATATCATGGAATGGCTCCTATTTTGAGCCACCTGGTAAAAGAAAAAATGATTGAAGCTCGTGCGTTTGACCAGATAGAAACATTTACTGCCGGGATTAATTGGGCCCGCACCGAGGGTTTTATCCCGGCGCCGGAAACCAATCACGTGATTGCAGCGGTGGTTCAGGAAGCACAAAAAGCCAAAGAAGAAGGCAAAGAAAAAACAATCCTGTTTAACTGGAGCGGCCATGGGATTGTGGACCTTGCAGCCTATGATGCGTTCCTTTCGGGTAAACTGAAAAAATATGAACTTCCGGAAGAAGAACTTCAAAAAGCACTGGAAAGTATTGCAGGACTCCCAAAACCTTAGTGCGAACCTGAATGGAGTCAGACACAAAGGATAACAAATCATGCCTGAGCAGATGGAAATCAGATGTCCGAAACTTGGGGGACAGGTTACCTTTGCTTACTGCCTGAAAGAAGCTGGAGCACTGCCTTGCTCTCGCATTATTAATTGCTGGCACCCTTATTTCCCTGTGGAGGATTATATCCGTAAACGGTTGACACCTGATGATTGGGAACGCTGTTTCAATCAAAAGCCAAAAGAGAAGATTCCGACTCTGATTGAACTCATCGAAGCAGCCAAAAACAAACCGATTAAATGAATCATGGGGTATGCTGAAAAGTAATGATATGGTTTTTAAACGCAATGGACAGCTAAGGAAGGAGGGTATATGAAATATAATCATTTATTCAAAAAATTATTTCTGATAGTGGTTATTATGATAATCGGCGTTTCTCTATCGTTGGTCAGATCACCTACCGCATACAGCTATGATTTGCCATTGGGGTTGAATCTAGGATTTACGAGTTTTCTGGACGGTGGACCACCGGCGGGTCCCGGGTTCTACTTCACGCAATATGTGCAGTACCTCAGCTCGGATGATTTTACCGATGAAGACGGGAACGGTTTACTGCCTTCTTTTGCCGATGAGGACCTGGATGTCTGGATCAGCCTATCTCAATTCATCTATCAATCGGACAGAGCATTGCTTTTTGGAGGGAAATGGGGCCTCGACGTGATTGTGCCTTATGTTTCAATGGATCTGGATTATGACGTAGCCGGTTCTTTTCCTAAGGATAACGGTTCAGGGTTTGGAGATATTCTCATTGGTCCCTATTTGCAGTGGGACCCCATCATGGGCAAAAACGGGCCCATCTTCATGCACCGCATCGAGTTCCAGTTGATCTTCCCTACCGGTAAATATGACGATGATAAAAACCTCAATGCCAGCAGCAATGTTTTTTCCTTTAACCCGTATTGGGCGGCGACCCTGTTTATTACCCCGAAATGGACCACTTCCTGGCGCATTCACTACCTTTGGAACGATAAAAACAATAATCCTATCGAGGCAGTTGCTCCTACTTCTCCATACTTCGGTGCCGATGACACCCAGGCCGGGCAGGCGATCCACCTGAACTTTTCAACAGCCTATGAGGTGCTGCCAAAGCGGCTGCGTTTGGGAATAAACGGTTACTATCTCAAGCAAATCACGGATACTGAGGTGGATGGAAAGGATGTATCAAATTCAAAGGAACAGGTGTTCGCCATCGGTCCGGGAGCCGTATACCATTTTTCCCAGGACAACCATCTTTTCCTTAACACTTATTTCGAAACATCGGCAGAAAATCGGCCGGAAGGCTTTCGGTTGAATCTCCGGTGGGTGCATCATTTTTAGGTGGGATTAACCCACCCGGGTATTTCGTGAACTGTCTTAAAGGCGTTTAATACTGCCGGGGGATAATAATACTCAATTAAAAATCTCCCTGTCCGGCTGCAAAAGAAATCCTCATTGTAGCGGACAGGGAGATTTCACGTGATTTCGACTAGGCACACGTATTTTTAAATACGATTACTTATAATAGTTGGGTTATCCATTCAATTTAAAAGTGTTAAGTGCCTAAAATAATCTAAAGTGTCTAAAGTTGATGAATTCTATTATTTTTAAATTGGCCTCGCCCAAGGCGAGCTCCTTAACTTTAGTTCACTTTAGCTCACTTCAAATTTTAGTCACTTTTATGACCCTTCGCTACGTTGGATGCGGTGGCCTGTCATAAAATACGTCACCGTATTTACGAATTAAAGCACTAAGGGATATCATCATACCCTTTAACAAGCACTTCTCTGGGTTTGGCGCCGTCCGAAGGTCCTACGATCCCTTCTTTCTCCATTACCTCAATAATGCGGGCTGCCCGGTTGTACCCAATGCGCAAATGGCGCTGAATCATGGATATTGATGCCTGTCTTGATTTTGTAATGAGTGCCACGGCATCATCATATCTTTCATCATACTCCAGGGTGTCGGATTTATCTTCTTCCTTTGGCGGTGATTTAACTACAGCCTTATTGTATTCCGGCGTCTTTTGAGCTTTCAAAAATTCAATGATCCTTGATAGCTCTGCTTCTGATATGAATGCTCCGTGAATTCGCTGGAGCTTTGCCGTGCCCGGAGGAAGAAAAAGCATATCCCCGTTCCCCAGCAGGTTCTCAGCCCCATTAGTATCGATGATGGTCCTTGAATCGGTCCTTGAAGAGACCTGGAAACTAAGACGAGTCGGAAAATTAGCCTTGATAATTCCGGTCAAAACATCCACGGAAGGCCTTTGGGTGGCAAGTATCAAATGAATACCGGCAGCCCTGGCCATCTGAGCAAGACGTGTCAACGCAATCTCCACGTCCCGTGATGCCGCCAACATAAGATCGGCAAGCTCGTCAATGACAACGACAATATATGGCAGTTTTTCCGAAACTTGCCCTTCTTTGGTTGTATTTTCCTTATCTATCTTCTGGTTATATTGCCGTATGTTTCTTGCTTTCTTTTCCGACAGCAACTCATATCTTGTTTCCATTTCGCGTACCGTCCAGAAAAGGGCATTGGTTGCTTTTCTAACGTCTGTTACAACAGGGGTGACAAGATGTGGAATCCCGTCATAATCTGAAAGTTCGATTCTTTTTGGATCGACCATAATGAGCTTTACTTCATCCGGAGTCGATTTAAATAACAGGCTGCATATCATGGCATTTAAGGCCACACTTTTACCGGTTCCGGTTGCGCCGGCAATTAAAAGATGCGGCATCTTGTCGAGTTCTGCCACCACAGGATCCCCGACGATATTTTTGCCGAGACAGATCGTAAGCTTTGATTTTGATTTTTCGAAAGCACTGGAGGCAGCAATTCCTTTGAATTTTACAAGCTCTCTGGTGGTATTGGGCAGTTCAATTCCGATCACTGCTTTTCCGGGAATCGGGGCTACGATCCTGATACTTGTGGCACGCAGCGTCAAAGCAAGGTCGTCGGTTAGGTTTACTATTTTATTAATTTTTACGCCCGGAGCCGGTTCGTATTCAAAGGTTGTAATGACAGGGCCGGGCAATACAGCCACCACCTTTCCCTTGACACTGAAATCGTCAAGTTTTTTTTCAAGGAGTTTTGACTGCATTCGCAAATTTTCATCATCAGCAGAAGAAGGCTTCTCTTTAGAATCGTCCAAAAGATTTATAGAAGGAAGTCTAAATCCTGTTTCAGAACGCATGAACTCGAATACTTCCTGTCGAAGAACCGGAGCTTCTTTTATAGATCTGGGTTGGGGAGTTTTGATTTTTATTTTTCGTTCTTTGTTCACCGCCCGTTCTTTTTTGATTTTTGAACTTTTTTTTGATTTTTTCCATTGTTCTTTCCATTTAATAAACAACGTATGTAATCGATCTGCTGCAAAAACAACGGATCGCCAGGAGCGTTTTGAAAAGCTTATCAGGGAAAAACCGGTGGACAGAATCAAACCGATAATCCACAAAAGAACAAGTATAATTGCAGCGCCCATAACATTGGAATATTTTACGAGAAATGATTTTAAGAAGATTCCAACGATGCCGCCTGAAGAAAATTTATTTCCAAAAATAATAATGTGGTTATTATTGATTGCCAGCAGACTTCCTGTGGTTATAACCAGTAGAATTCCGCCGGTAATGGTAAAAAAAATTGCTCTGGAAGGGTGGTCTCGAAAAAAGTGAATACTGGTAAGAAGGAGCAAAATCGGAATCCAGAATGCGCCAAGACCGAACGGCCCGATAAGGATACCGGCCAGCTGGGCTCCCAACAGCCCGAAGAAGTTATGAATATGACCTGAGGAAGTGGCATTGTTAATTGAAGGATCTGCCGGGCTGTATGACAACAGGCTAATCAACGTTAAAATAACTAGAAAAAAAAGTAATATTCCAATAATCTCTTTACGCATGAATCTCTGAAGTAAAATTAGGTTATCGGTTATGGGGTGATGAATTCGATTTCTTGCCCATTACCTGCTTTTTATTACCTGAATCTTGCAAAAAAATTAACCTTAAAATTCTCATTAATTTTCATGCAAGATTCAGGGATTAAATTTCCAATATAAAAGGAAGTATAACCGGACGGCGGCTTATGGTAAAGGAAAAAAATTTCCTTAGAGCAATCTGCATTTTTGACCGGATTTTATTGACCCGGTCAGGAACCACAGGGC
>CAZDAB010000210.1:0-5877 GCA_964502855.1 uncultured Desulfobacteraceae bacterium
AATGATAGATCTAAAATAGCCGGAAGAATTCTTAATACAAACAGAATGATCACTGATTGTCGTCTGATGAAGCATAAATAAAAAATATGCGAGTTTCGTTAGCTTTCGAAGCAACCGTTCATGTTGGCCTGAATACGCCGCTTTACTAATATAGTAATCAAGATCATGTCCTCGAACATAGTCCACAACCAGAAGGTAATCTATTTCCTCGTTTTTGGTATAGGGTCGAACAACGCGATTAGGATGGTCGGAAAATCCTTTAGCACGAATCGCACAGAGGTTCAAAAACTCTTTATTCAACACGTTTCTGCGTTCCTGTTCAGAAAGTTGGTATCGGAATCCGAAATATTTTCCGACAAAACGATTTCGACTTTTAAGTTCCTTAAACAGATACACCGCCTGTCTATCACTCAGGGAACTGGTCTCAATATGCGGATCTTTTAAATCAATACCGGCCAACGGTAAAACAACAGAAGCGAGGTGTTTGTATAAAGGATGCTGTGAATCGATACGCATCCAGGTTTTTAGTGCTAAGGATTTCATGATGCATGTTTATATTGAAAGAATTACTGTTAACGTGTTCGTAATAACCTTGATAAGCTAAAAGATACCTTATCGTGATTCCGCAACATAAACGTAGAAACAACTGTGAATTATAGAGTGGTCAAATAATCAAGACGAGTATCCTTTCTGATAACATATCATAAACGATCTGTCAAAATCAGGTCGAAAAAATTCCTGAATGTCCACGTCCAGCACCTATCCCACTTTCCTTATCATGCTCCCAATTTGCATCGCATCCGGTGTTTGATGCGGACTGCGAATCTGCCAATCCCTTTAATAAAAATACGAAAAAATCCAGTTCGCAAATTACTTGATCGGCCATTGCGGCATAAATGGCCGGCTCTGCATTTGCCTTGGATTCACCATGTCGTACAGGTAGAATTCGCATCCAATTGGGTTGAAGCCCCTAAGTTTTGCTTTTGCGCGGCCTCATACTGTGCTATATTTCTTTTTTTTTACGGGCCTGATCGTTTTCTCCAAGTAGTGATAGGAAACGGCATCATATTTATCATTATTGATTTTAGGGGGTTATGTATTTTGTCTGTAACACCTCAATAAATTATGGAGCCAACTGATAATAAAATGTAAAAGGTCTGGCTGTTTGAGCATGTTAGTGAGCCTTAAGAAAAAACAGCGAATAAGAATCATTCATCTTTTAAATATATGATGTTGCGTTTAACCAGTTGTTATTAAAGGATTGGCTACTGTTTTTTCTTTAGGCTCACTTATATTCGAGTTCCAGACCTTTTACATTTTATTATCAGTTGGCGGCTCAATATCACCATTTAATGCACCAGAACTTATTGAGAAGTTACTTTTGTCTGAATGTGTAGCCGGGAAACCCCGACTTTAAAAAATAATCAAGGTAAGGACTATGCAAATTTTAAATGTTCGGTTTAAAAATATAAATACATTAAAAGGAGAATGGGAGATTCATTTTGACCGCCCGCCACTGCGGGAAGCAGGTCTATTTGCGATTACCGGTCCCAACGGATCCGGGAAGAGTACTATTTTTGATGCGATTTCACTGGGACTTTACGGTGAGATGGTTCGTCTTAAAAATTCGTCGGAGCAGATCGTGAGTAAAAAAACCTCGGAATGCTATTCAACGGTGACGTTTTCGGTCGGTGGTGATGTGTTCCGCTCGACGTGGTCTTTGCATCTTGACGAGGGTAACCCGCTTGCGCCGGAAATGAGCCTTGTCGAACTGAACGGCACTGAACACGTGCTTGCAAATAACATCGTTGCGGTTCGAAGCTGTGTCGCCGAATTGACCGGCCTCGATTATAAGCGCTTTTCCCGATCCGTCATGCTGGCACAGGGGGAATTTGCCGCCTTTTTAAACGCCCTGGATTATGAGCGAGTTGAAATTTTAGAAAAAATCGTCGGCCATGATATGTATTCAAACGTTGTAGAAGAAGCGGTTAAAAATGCTGAAACAGAAGATAATAAACTTACAACACTAAAAGAAGAGATTCAAAACTTTCCGTTCATGCCTTCGTCAGAGGTTAAGGCGCTTGAGGACACCGCCGAACAGTTGGAGGATGATTTTCGAGAAACCGAACGAACCTTATCCATATTCAATGAAAAAAAAGAACAGATCCGGTTAGTTAAGCAATTAAAAAATGAATATGACAGAAACCAGATGGGTCTGGCCGAAGCCCGTGGCCGAAAAGAGCAGATGCAGTCTGATCTTTTGCGGCTAAAAAAGGCGATGGATGCCGCACCGTTTGAAGAAGACATCGACCTGCTCAACCGCCACAAAGAAAAAACCTCCGAATATTTGAACACCCTGAATACGCTTAAGGCGGAAACAACCGATCTGGAACATCGGCTCGAAGCGCTGGAAGCAACAGATCGGGAACAAGCCATTGAAGCGGAACGCAATCAGAATGTCCGGAACAAGCACCGCCGGTTGATCGAAAAGACGCTGGAAATCGACAGGGAGATACAGACGCTGAGTGCTTTGCTTCAGACGCTCAATGAAAGGCGATCGTCTCTTGAAAACCGGCTCCAGATGAATGTGCAACACCAACAGACAACCCGGCGGCAACTCGCAGAAAATGAAGCGCTTCTGGCGAACACGGAGACCTGGATCGAGGCACATGCCGCCGATGAAAACATGGCCGGCAATATTGCGGGTCCTAAAGACGCTCTGGAGCAGCTGAAATCCACTCGTAACGATCTGTCCGCACATAGCGTTCAGCAGATATCCGCCCGAAAGGCCGAGAAAAAAGCGTCCGCATTACTGGCGAAAGCCAAACGCAAAACAGAAAAACTGAAGAACAAAGCGGATAAACTCAGCGCCCGCCAGGCTGAGCTGAAAAAAATGCAGGCATCCCTCCTGGCCGGCGATTCTCCGGCGACGCTGGATAAAACGCTCGAAGACCAGAAAAAACAGCGGATGTATTTTCAATCCATGCTCAAGGTTTGCAAAACTTATGACCGGCAGGAAAAAGGAGACGGCAATGCCCTGGAACTGGCCCTCAAGGCCGCCGAGCAGCAGCACGGCGACCTGCTCAACCGCTTGGAACAGGAGCAGAACATCCTGTCCGGGGTTAACAATATTGCAAGACTCGAACCTTGCAGAAAACAGCTTAAAAAAAAGGAGGCTTGTCCCCTGTGCGGGTCGCTGGATCACCCCTATGCGGACCGTGAACCGCCCTTCGAAAAGGATCCTGCAGAGATGGTTCGCGAGCAGGAGCACCGGATTGAGAGCCTTAAACATCAAATCAAAATTTTCTCGGATCAAATCGCCGGGCTAAAAAATCGGCATGACCGTTTTAGTGAAACAAGACGCCGGTGGAGCCTTCTCAGCCGGGCAACCGGGACCGAATGGACTCTTGGAGACCGGTCATCGGTCACCCAAGCCATCCGGGCTCTGAAAAAAGACGTGCGAAAGCAGCAGGGCCGGATTAAACGCATTCGCAAACTATCTAAGAAAACGGAAAAGCTCGACAGGGCACTCCAGAAAAAATCCGTCAAAACAAACGAAACACAGCAGGCCGCCGACCAGCTTCAAAACGACGTGAATCGCTGCGGGAAAAATTTAGCCGCTATCCAGCAGGAGATCCGGACGGCCAGGCAAAAAGAAGCCGATCTGGTTCAAAACCTTAGTGATAGTCTTCAAGTCTTTAAACTGGCGATTCCGACACCGGGAAAAGAGAGCGAACTGATTGGACGCCTGGAAAAAATAGGGCTTGATTATCGCAGCCACGTCAATAACCGTCGCGAATTAAACGAACAGATTCTTGCGTTAAAAAACAAAGCCGGGAGTTTGCCGGTAGAATGCGACCGCTTGAAAAAAGAGATAAAAGATGTGGAAGGACAAATTGAAACCGAGCAAGAGGCCTTATACACGTTGAAAATCAAACGAGAAAAGACCTTTGGAACCGGGGATGCGCTTCAGGAAAAAAAGGAAGCGGAAAAAACGCTGCTTGAGGAGCAAGAAAAACGTGAAGACATTCAACAGGAAACCCGGCAGGTTCGTCAGACTCTGTCTGAAAAGCAAAACCTGAAACATACAACGGAAAAGATGTGGCAGGACGCTCAAAATGAATGTGAACAACTGGAGCAGAAAATTTTAAACGAGGCTGCTTCTTCAGGCTTCAGTACCCTGGAGGAGATCCACAACAGCCTTTTAAGCCCTGAACAGCGGCAGGCCCTGGATCAGAAACCGGAAGTCGTTGATAGCGAAATTATCAGATACACAAAGAATTTGGAGACCATCCGAAAAGAACTTGACACAGAAGATTTAAAGGGGATCGCCGACCAAACATCAGAAGACCTGAGTCTAAAGATCCAGGATTTACGCAAACAAAAGGATCAGTTGGCGCAAGAGATTTCCGCAGCCTTTGAACGTTTGGAACATTACCAAATACTGGAAAAAGAATATCAACAAAAGACACAAGAATTGGAACAACAGGAGAATCTGTGTAACAGATTAAATGAAGAGAAACGTTTTTTTGAAACCGCCGGCCAAGCCGAGGTCAAGACGCGTATTCAAGAACTGATGCTGGAGCGCCTGCTGGAACACAGCAACAAACATCTTGAAAGCCTCAGCAGCCGCTATTATTTGAGACGTCGTGAGATGAACGGGCTGGGCTTGGAAATAGAGGACCTTTTGCATAGCGCCCGCAGAACCGTCAACACGTTGTCCGGAGGTGAGAGCTTTTTAGTCAGCCTTTCCATGGCCCTGGGACTCTCCGATATGTCCGGCAACGGCCGTAAAATAGAGTCTCTTTTTGTGGACGAAGGCTTTGGCAGCCTGGATGATGAAACCTTATACAAGG
Source organism: uncultured Desulfobacteraceae bacterium (assembly GCA_964502855.1). Lineage (GTDB taxonomy): Bacteria > Desulfobacterota > Desulfobacteria > Desulfobacterales > UBA11574 > S5133MH16. The sequence continues at coordinate 4,857 of CAZDAB010000210.1, forward strand.
TGCTGTCCGCACTGAAAGATTTGAAAAATAACGGCAAAATGGTGGGCGTTATTTCCCATGTTAAAAAGGTAGAAGATGAAATCCCCACCAAGATCAGATTAACAAGGATGCCCGGAGGCGTGAGTCGTTTGGACGTGGTGGCTTAACTTATAACGACCGGGCTATCACAACAAAGGAGCAAAAAGTCTTCCCACGCTCTCAATGAGCCCAAACACGCTTTTGGGTTGTGGTTTCCGCGCTGAACAGTCTGTCTTTAATCCAAGCATCCAGGTTTCGAGCTGTCTGATCGCATCCGAATCGTAAATACACAGGGCAATCTCATAGTTTAACAACATACTTCGCATGTCCATGTTGGCCGATCCTACGATTGCAAGCGCATCATCTACCAGGATTGCTTTCGCGTGCAACATGCGTGGCTCGTAAAGCCATACTCCGACTCCGGCTTCCTGAACCCGTGCTAAATATCCCTCGCGTACCAGGTCCGCCAAACGATGATTGGACTTTTTCGGAATTATAATGGATACATCAACATTCCGATAGATTGCTATGCATAAGGCCTCTAACAACAGTTCATCAGGTACAAAATACGGCGTCACAACCCAAATGCGTCGGTTGGCCCTGAAAATCGTGGTCAGGATCGCATTGCGAAGTGAATCGTTGCGAACATCCGGTCCGCTTGCAACCAATTGAGTTACACAGTTGGAATCGGATTTTAGTGCCTGCCGGGTCGTCGAATTGTAACTAATTGTGGTCTTGCCTGCAAATTTCCAATCCGACCTAAAAATGTCGGTTATATGATCGATCACCGGGCCTTGAACTAACAACGAAAGATCCTGCCAGCGGCCAATGGATTCTTGCGGCCCCATGTATTCTGAAGCAAGGTTCATTCCACCAATGATAGCCGTTTTGCTGTCGCAGATGATCATTTTGCGATGATTACGTAAATTGGCCCGTCCCCGGAAAGGTAAATGAATCATCGGCATAAAGAAGGCCACCCGGCCACCGGCCTCTAAAAGCGGCA
>CAZDAB010000211.1:0-5876 GCA_964502855.1 uncultured Desulfobacteraceae bacterium
AATCGTCTGTGTAATGGACGTTCCCTTTTTCATCGACATATCTGTAAAATTCGGCGGAAGCCGACAGGGGAAAGGACACCAGCATTAAAAATATTAACCATCTTCCCAGCTTCATCACACAGTCCTCCTTTCTAAGGGATTCGGAAAAACAAGTTAGTTCGCTTCGCCCCGCCTGCCATTGCAAGGCACGAGAGGGCAGGTCACAATTGGAACACTGGAATATGGGGTTCTGGGCCTCCGGCTCGTAGAGTCTACTGCTCAGAGAAAAAATGGAAAAGTGGGTTATAGTAAAATTCCTCTTTACGGGAATTAAACAGAGGAATATCATCTTTACGGGAATTAAACAGAGGAATATCATCTTTTTAAAATCAGCATTTCAATATTCCATTATTCCATTATTTTTACCCCGTGAAACTTTTTTTCTATTTCACTGGGGCCATTTCCGAGCTAAAAATATAATTCCAAAAAAGACCTTTATTTTCAATAAATTGTAGAATTTTCGAGACGTTAAATTGCCCCATCTTACTTGTCTTTTGGATCGAATTCGGTGTAATCTTGGGGAGTTAATTATTTTTCGAGGCCCTAACCCGAATTGCTCATGAACCATAACAAACCTTACTCAATGGGGCTACAAATTTTGGCACCCGGATTAATACCCTTGTCTGATCGAGTTATGAGAACCGTTGATGTCATCGGTTCGGTATGAAGGACAAGGAGCGTGCCGTAAACAATTTGTGTGAGAAGAACATCTTCGTTGGTATCCGAATTGAGCCGTTGCTTTTCTTGATAATATATACTGTACTGTTGTCCGAGTTTCACATCGTCTTGACTACCCTTATCAATGAAAGCAATGTCGTTGTCTCCAATGATATTCGCATGCTCCTCGGATATAATGAGTTCCCCGTTTAATCCTTTTTTGCTTTGGGTCAGCTCAATTCTGGGTGACCGCCTTTTATACGGCATTAAAAGGTTGCCGACTTCAATGGTTCGGTAAGATTGAACAACCCTGGCCAGGGCGAAGCGGGGTTCAATTTTTGTAATTTCAACCACACCGGTCAGATAGTGTTGTGTTCCGATGAGTGCGTTTGTTTTTTGATCAATAATAGGTTTTGAGGCTCTATATACACTATATTTGCTTCCCGCCATAAGGTGCTTATCCCCTTTTATCTGGATAAAAACCAGATCCCCCGCGCTGATCATTCTTTTATCATCTTTCGCTTTAAAGATAACTCCTGACGGGATCACAGGATCTTTCCGGATGAATCCAATTTTGTCAATAGGGGAATAATAATAATAATACAGCGGCTCTTTTTGGGGTTCTATTTTAAGTGCCCGAGGCTTTACCACGGTTTTTCCCACTAAGCGTTCGATCCCCTTTTGATGAAAGATACGGATACGCTCGCCGGGATAAATCCAGTGAGGATTGGAGATTTGACTGTTCTCGCTCCATAAATCAGGCCATAGCCACGATGAATCAAAGAACCGATCTGAAAGATCCCAGAGGGTATCTCCTTTTTGAACGGTATAGTAAAAACCTGCTTCATGTTCCACAAGTTCCTTGTTTTCCTGTGCAAACATACGAACCGGAAAAAAGATCATTGCGGTCAAAATAGACAGGCTAATTATCATCTGGAATTTTCTGTTGCAATACATCAGATTCTCCAATTTTTAATTTGTTGTTTAACCAACCATTTTTTCAGTCGATTTTATAACCCGTCCATTGGTGATTTGTCAAGCTTTTCAATAAAAAAGCCCTGATGCTATACCTAGCATAAGGGCTTTATTCACCAATCTTTTTGTTGTCAATGGTCAATTACATAGGGCTACATCATACCGCCCATGCCGCCCATGCCGCCGCCGCCCATGCCGCCGGCACCCGGCATCATTTCCGGCTTATCTTCAGGCTTTTCAGCCACCATGGCTTCGGTGGTCAGCATCAGGGATGCAACACTTCCTGCGTTTTGCAGCGCGTAACGGACCACCTTGGTCGGATCGATAACACCGGCTTCAATCAGATCTTCATAGACGTTGGTTTCGGCATTAAAACCAAAAGCGCCTTTGCCGTTTTTAACTTTATCGATCACAACGGATCCTTCAAAGCCTGCATTATTGGCAATCTGGCGAAGGGGTTCTTCGATGGCCCGAATCACAACCTTTACGCCCAGTTTCTGATCGGCTTTGATTTTAATTTTTTCCAGAGCATCCAGACAACGGACAAGTGCAACACCGCCGCCGGGAACGATACCTTCTTCAACCGCAGCCCGGGTAGCGTTCAATGCGTCTTCAACACGGGCCTTTTTATCTTTCATCTCGATCTCTGTTGCAGCCCCCACGTTAATAACTGCAACACCGCCGATCAGCTTGGCCAATCGCTCCTGGAGTTTTTCACGGTCGTAATCCGATGTAGTGTCCTCGATTTGAGCGCGGATCTGTTTAACGCGGCCTTCCAGGGCAGCACGTGTGCCTGCACCGTCAACGATGGTTGTGTTGTCTTTGTCGATGGTAATCCGTTTGGCCTCGCCAAGGTCTGTAATTGCAAGATTCTCGAGTTTGATTCCAAGATCCTCTGAAACAACCTGACCGCCGGTCAGAGTTGCTATATCTTCAAGCATGGCTTTTCGTCTGTCACCAAAACCCGGGGCCTTGACAGCGGCCACGTTAAGTGTGCCCCTTAGTTTATTCACAACAAGGGTTGCCAGCGCCTCCCCTTCCACATCTTCTGAGATAATCACAAGTGGTTTACCCATCTTGGCGATCTGCTCAAGAATCGGAAGGAGATCTTTCATGTTGCTGATCTTCTTTTCGTTAATGAGGATATAAGGATCTTCTAATGAGCAAATCATCTTTTCAGCATCGGTCACAAAGTATGGGGAAAGGTAGCCGCGATCAAACTGCATCCCTTCGACAACCTCAAGGGACGTCTCCATGGCCTTGGCTTCTTCAACAGTAATGACACCTTCTTTACCCACCTTGTTCATTGCTTCGGCAATGATGTTCCCTATGGTTTCGTCGTTGTTGGCGGAAATGGTGCCCACCTGAGCGATTTCACGCTGGTCTTTGGTAGGTTTGCTCATTTTGTGCAGTTCTTGGACGGCAACTTCAACAGCCTTGTCAATACCCCGCTTGATGGCCATGGGATTGTTACCGGCCGCAACAAGTTTCTGACCTTCTTCATATATTGATCTTGCCAGTATGGTAGCCGTAGTTGTGCCGTCACCGGCCATATCGCTGGTCTTGCTGGCAACCTCTTTTACCATCTGGGCGCCCATGTTTTCAAATTTGTTTTCCAGTTCGATTTCTTTTGCTACGGTTACGCCGTCTTTGGTAACCGTGGGAGAGCCCCAGGATTTTTCAATAACAACATTCCTTCCTTTGGGGCCGAGAGTAACAACTACTGCATCAGCGAGAGTTTTAACTCCGTTGAGCATGGCTTCCCGGGCTTTCATACTATATTTTATTTCTTTAGCCATCTTGGTCTATCCTCCGTTTTGAATGTTTATTATTCGATTATGCAGAGAACTTCTTGTTCACTCATGATCATGTATTCTTCACCTTCAACCTTTATCTCCTGTCCACCATATTTTCCGAACAAAATCCGATCACCTTTTTTGACTTCAAGAGGGACACGTTTACCTTCGGGATTCAGCGCGCCCTTGCCAACAGCAATAACTTTTCCTTCCGCCGGTTTTTCCTTGGCCGTATCAGGAATAATAATTCCACCCTTGGTTTTTGCTTCTTCTTCAACACGTTTTACTAAAATTCGGTCATTTAATGGTCTGAGTTTCATTTTTCAAATTCTCCTTTTCTTTAAACGTATAGTTTATAACCTTTTCTTTTTAATCTTTTTAATATGTTAAGCTTCGCAAAAAAGCAAAATGAGACTTTTAACGAATTCAGCTGGTTTTATCGGTGGTTTTGTTGGATTCTTCGGGTTTACTTTTTGATTTGTCTGTGACGGATTTTGTTGCCTCCCCCCCTTTACTGGGAGATGTGGCAGAGTTTCGGGACGTGTTTGCATAGTCGGTTACATACCATCCGGTTCCTTTGAGATGAAAACTGCTGTGGGAAATAAGCTTGTGAAGTTTTCCCGAACAGTACTTGCATTTTGTAAGCGGTTTATCAGAAAACTTCTGGAGCACCTCACCAATCCTGCCGCATTTTGAACATTCATATTCGTAGATCGGCATTTTTCAAATCCTCCTGCTTTATAAAATATTTAACAAAAAATCCCACAAATTTTTTGTTAAATGAAATAAATCTAACTTAATATATTCAATGATTTTGCGTTGTCAAGGTGTAACCTGTATTTTTATTTATTATAAATTTCGCAAATCATCAAATGGGATTCGCCAGTTATCATAAAATTTAAGCACTTGTTTAAGCCCGGAAATTTGGATGTTACTTAAAATTTGGCGGGTTATTTCATGAACTCGTATCTCTTCCGCCGTGATTTCTTCATGTGAAGCATCGAAGTTCTGAAGGAATTTGCTGAATCTAATAATATGAATCAATTCATGCAAAACAATATATAGGATAAAAGGGTAAATTTGCAAACCGGGTGTCTTCCCCAGAACTGCAAGGATGGTGTGGTCTTGAAGACATATTTTGTAAAAATCATAGGTTGAAGAACCCAGAGAGGAATCTTTACGCTGTCCTTGATATCGGATGATTTGCGCAAAAGGGCCAAAAATTGTCTCTTCAGGGCAAAGATCAACCATTGTTTTGATATCGTATTTGCAGGATGCGGACCATTGACTGGCAGACATCTTATAGAAGTTGCTGACAAGTTCTTCAGCCATTGCAACACAATTGTCAACGATTCCGATCTGCTCGGCGCTGAATTTTTCAAGTTTCTCCATGGAATCCGATCTTGAGTAAAATAAGTGTGGACATATAGTTATATATTATGTAAGAATTTAAGTTCAATTTTAAATCAAAATAATGATTGGAGGTGATCTGTTGGGTAGTGTTGTAAAAAAACGAAGAAAAAAAATGAGAAAGCATAAGCACAGAAAGCTTTTGGCCCGTACCCGTCATCAGAGAAAAAAAGGGTAAATAAAATTTATGACCGGAACGCTTTTATGTAAGTGAAAAAAAGCACCAATTGGCAAACTCAAATAAAAATGAGTCGCGCTTTAAAAATGTTGGTGCTTTTTTTTTATTTTACGGTTTATCAAGATATCTTTTTAAATATTTGAACAAATCCGAGTCCGTTGAAAGCACCAGCGTGCTCTCTTTATCAAGAGCCTCATTGTATATTTCAAGTGTTTTCGTGAATGAATAAAATTCTGAATCGACGCCAAAGGCTTCAGCATATAATTTTGTTGATTCGGCATCGGCCTTACCTTTAATTACCTGGGCTTTCCTGTAAGCCTCGGAAGTAATTTTCTTCAAATCTCTTTCTTTTTCCCCCAATATTTTTCGGGCTTCACCTTGGCCTTCGGATCTGAATTTTTCCGCGATCTGTTTCCGCTCTGCTATCATTCGGCCATATACTGAATCTCTGACTTCTTCCACATAATTGATACGTTTTATCTTTACATCGACAAGCTCAATCCCGAATTTTTCTAGTTTGGGCTGGGCCTGTTTCAGTATCTTGTTGGTGATTTCTTCCCTGCCGGTTTTAATCTTGTAGGAGACTCTTTCCTTTATATCTTCAAGTCCGATTTCATAGGTATCCATTCCCCGATTCGTCTTTCGAACGGTTTCGATGAGCTTGTTTTCAGTTATCAAATTTCGAACAGCCGGATCGATGATATCATCCAGCCTTCCCTGGGCGCTGATGGTGTTGTTGACCGTCTGGAAGAATTTTATGGCATCCACGATTCTCCATCTGGCAAATGTGTCAACCCAGATATAGGTTTTGTCCAGCGTGG
>CAZDAB010000212.1:0-5860 GCA_964502855.1 uncultured Desulfobacteraceae bacterium
TGGCTTGTCTGACCCTGTTTGTCGGAACAGTTTTGCTCACCGCAACAAGACGGACGGTTTCAGGGTCACGGCCGCATTCACGGGCAACCGTTTGAATACGGTTTTTTACGTTTTGCAATCTTTTTATCAATTTGTAAAATCTTCGTTTGTTAAACAACTATTTATATTGTTTATAGCCAGTACACCTTCCTTTATAAGAAATTCAATGACCTCGCAAACCGGGAGCCCCACAACATTGGTATAAGAACCGTTGATGCTTTTAACCAGGAAGGTGCCGAGGCCCTGAATGGCGTACGCTCCTGCTTTATCAAAAGGCTCGGTTGTATGTATGTACCACTCAATTTCTGGATCGGTTAGATTTTTAAAAAGAACCTCCGTTTTAATTGTTTCGGAAAATTGTCGGTTTTTCACTTTGCAGCAGATTGAATAACCGGTAAAAACCTGGTGTGTTCGCCCGCTGAGCTGTTTTAACATGGTTCGGGCTTCGGCTATGGAGCCGGGCTTACCCAGTATGGTTTGGTCTTTCAGGACAATGGTATCGGCACCGATAACCCATTTACCAGGATACTTTTCTGACACGTTATGGGCCTTGGCTTCGGATAGAACCCTTACATAGGTTTCCGGCGAAGATATGGGGATAGATGTCTCATCGATGCTGCTCGGAATTACAGAAAATGAAAGTCCTGCCTGTTCTAACAGATACCGGCGCCTTGGGGAACGGGATGCGAGTATTAATAACGGATCATCATTTAGATTTTGCATGGGGGTTAAGTATCAGAAGAAATGAAAATTGACAAGCATCAAACATAAAAAGCCTGTGATAAGCGCAACTTACTGACAAGCTTACAATAACTTGCTGATAATTTCATAAATGTCGGCAAAAGCTTGACTTGACTGGTCAAGATTGATTAGAGGAGCCATGTGGGAAACCATTGCACCAATCTGCTTGTCATAAGACACGCTACACAAAGCTGTGGTTTGAGTGGTTAAATATTTTTCAGCAACAATCTGGACAATTTGACCCGCATTTTTCTCTTTGTTATCCCTGGCCATGTTGGTAATTATTGTCGGCCGGATATTTTCAATTTCTTTTTTTAAAATTTCCATTACATCTTTTCCACCGGACTCCTCAATGAACTGAAGAAGTTCTTTGACGGTTCGGATTTTGAGCACATTTTTTGGATCCATGGCTGTTTTAATAAGAGCTTGAAGAGATGGGGTTTTGCTGGAAAGACGGCTTAACCTTCGGTAGACTGCATTTCGAACAAATATATAGGCATTCTGAATCGATGTGGGCTCCGGTGTAAGGACGACAATTTTTTTATTGGCGACAAGAAAAAAATCGAGAACATTAAAAGAAGTTCCGGCCCCAAGGTCAAGAATCACGTAGTCGGCATCTATCCTTGAAAAATGAGTTATAAGTTTCACCTTTTGGCTAAAGTGTGGGTTGGCCAGGGAAAGGACGTCACTGGCACCGCAGATAAGGCGAAGGTTTTGAGCCCCGGTATCGATACAAATATCCTCTAATACTTCAAATTTTCGGGTAATAAAATCATTTAGAGTTTTTGATGGACTTTTAATTCCCAATAGGGTGTGCAGGTTGGCCCCGCCTAAATCTACGTCCACAAGAACAGTTCGTTTGCCCATTCGGGCAAGCCAAAAAGCCATGACGCTACTCACAACACTCTTTCCGGCCCCGCCCTTGCCTCCGCCTATGGCCCATATCTGCGGGATTGATTTGCTGCTGGTATTTTGTTCTTCGCTCACGTGTCACCTTGTTGTGTCATATACTTTAATGGTGGTTATTATTCCCATGTACCCTGAGCTACCGATAGTCCAATTTATAGAGAAACAAAGTGTGGGCCCGTGATAAGTTAAACGATTAGACCGTCACGGCTTTCCCAAAAGCGAACTCCATAAACTCCATATAAGATTTTGCTCTCCCTCGGATCCATAACAGTAATCCTTCAACAGCCCTCGGTCATTATCGGTCATCTCTTTGAAGTGGATACCGACGATGCCTGTTGTTTTTCCTTCCAGGGAAACATCCTTCCCCCAGACAATAGTGCCCAAAATATTGAGCATAATGGATTCTATGGGTAAACACATCTGGATTTTTACATTTTTTCCGGTCAGGTGAGTAGAAGGACCGATTTGATACTTCGCACCCAAAATCACACATGCTCCGCCTAAAGAAATATCATCCGTGAACCCGGTGAGTTCCAAAGGGGCTTTTCCGCCAGGATCCTGGAAAACCTTAAGATTCACCTGTGTGGGGAGTTGGTGCCTGACTGTTTTTCGAACCATTTTTGAGAGTTTTTTTTCATCCGATTCCGATCGGGCATCCAAGAGGCGATCAAGCATGGGTTCGACATCAGGGTGTTCTCTGCAAACTTTCATCAGCATGGGTTTGGAGATTTTGGCCAATTCAACGCGAGTGATGGTTTTAATATCTGTTTGAGATAGTTTTTCCTCTTCAAATGGATAAATTTCACCAAAAAAATCGTTTTCTATAAGGTCTTTCTTTGTTTTTTCCCGGACCTTTTCGTCCATTTTCAAACGATGGTAGATCGTTTTTTCCAAAGCTCCGGAAATGACGAAACTCATATCATTTTCCGGATCTCCGAATTTTTTCAACAAACTTTGTGCAAGAAAATACCCGGGAGTCAGCTCATTCATAAAAGCGATAAGTTGCTGAAATGACAGATCAGAAAAAAAGATCTGCGCCGGGGCCCCTTTGGAACTGTCTTTATGAAGGTCTGAGTAGAATTCCTGTTCTTCCTGATGAGACGGCTTTGCAAGGCGCCACTCAAAGATTTTAGAAACAATCGCCTGCAGTGTCTGGCCCGCTTGAATAAAAAGGTTGGCCGATATTCTGTATGCATCGACAGCATCAAAGGGTTTCTCTTGTGCCAGGAAGTCTGCAAAGACTCTATGGAGTCGCGGATTGTTTGGAAAGATCTTTAACAGGTTTTCAAACTCCGTGAGGGAGTCGATGGTGATAGAGCCATCAATAATACGGTTTACGACGCTGTCCCGTATGTCAGTGCTGTCGTTCATAATATTATACCTTAAGGGTTTTTTTGGTTTTTCATGATTTCTATAATGGTATCTATACGCTGGTTCATCATCTCGCTTTTTTTATAGGAAAGAAGTAATATCTCGTAAAATGACTTTATTTTAGTATCAAATTTCAGCAAAATATCACCAAACTGTGCAAGTTTTGCACTCATGGATTTAATCTGACTATGAACATCTTCGGCAGATTTATCGGGTGGCGCAGAAGACTCATTTTCTCTGAACGCAGCTATCAATTTTTCAAGGTCTTTTTTTTCCCCGTCCGAAAGGCCAACATTTAATTCTATCTGGTATTCATCCGTCATATTGTCACCGGTAATCAGGATTCATCATGCTTTTTAAATTCTCTGTTAATCACGGCATCTATGGCGGCAATACTTTCGTCAACCCTTCTCAAAGATTCGGAAATCTTACCGGGATGTTCAGAATTGATGCCGGACTTTTTTTTCAACAGATTGATACTGAGTAACAGAATAATAACAATTGTAAGAAAATTTAACAGGGCCAGCATATATATCTGGAGATCATAATTTTTGTCCCTAGAAGGTAGTGATTCAACCGGTTTTATCTGCCCCTGCTTTGCCGTTTCGCCCGGTGCGCTCTGAGTGGTTATGGGAGAGGCAGGGATATTGTTTAAGCTTTCTTTGAAGGACTCTTTTGCCGGAGATTTTATTGGTATAAGTTTTGGTTTGATCGTTTCGGGCTTGCCTGATTCTTTTGCCGGAGATTTTTCCGGGATAACCGTTGGTTGTTTGGTTACAAGCTCGGCTAATTCTTTTTCTGATGATTCCTCCGGCATCGCTTTTGGCTCTTTTGGTTCAGGCTCCTTTGATTCTTTCACTGAAGGCTTGGCATGCAAAGACTCATCCGGCACAACTTCCTGGGTTGGAGGCGTTATTAAGTATGCATCGATAACCACTCGGTCTGGACCGGGAAGAGAAAACGCCTTTAGCTTGAAATAAGGAAAAGAGAGTTTGATGCCGGCTGTCAAAAGAGTTCCCTTTTGAATAAATTCAATGGAACGAACCGGCTGGATTTGGGTTTTCTTATAAAGAATTTGTCGGGGCAGGACCGTTGTGCTGTCAGGAAACACCACGGTAAATTTTCCCTTACCATCGATTACAGGTTCCTTAAATTTAGCAGGGTTTTGGAATTCAAACACAATTCTTGTAAAATCTGGGTGTTTGGCGGTTCTCAGATATTTAAGGTTGGCGGCCTGAGTCTCTGCAGCTTGGAGCATGAGGAGAACGGCGGTAATCATCAAAAGCCCTGATTTCATATATTTTCTCATGGGGTTATTATACGTCTCGGGAATTATACAACTTGTAGAAACCACAAGTCTTTTAATGACAATCTGTTTATGCAATCGGCATGGAAGAATGGAATAGTGAAACTTTTTTCTATTTCACCAGAACCATTATTCTCTCCGGGCGCAGGCCTTACAGGCTGGAGGCCAATTGGGACGAACACTTAAAGTTTGGTATTGAAAAGCCAAAAAAACTATAAAGGAAAGTGGCTTGTGTGTCAAATAAAATTGTTCGCGGAAGCTCAACGCCCGTCCGGTCCGGATTAAAATTCTTTTATCATCTCATGGGTATAATTCTGAGAATCTCGGCCGGTGTTGATGGCTAAAATAAGACAATTTGGACCTCTTTGATATATTTTATTTATACCATGAGGTCAAACAGTTGATAGCCGCTGTTGATGACAGACATGTCGGATCACCCTTCGACCTCCATTCAGGTAACAATAGGGGATGCCTCCGAATCAAATGGATTGGTACGAAGGGCGAGGTGGAACAGGTATGGATAATTGTTTTTTAAATAGATCATATAATCAAGCCACTGGTAAACAAGCCGGCGGTATGCCCTCTGTATGTCTTTTGACAGGTGGTTGTGATCAGAATCAGGCAGCCGGCCAAGGTCGGTCCGGTATAGAAATTCATCCCTTAAATGAATAATTGCCCGGAGTAGATCGGTAAAGGATTCATGCTCCAGCAATGCAGGATTTTCCAAATGGCGCAACATACTATTTCCTTTTTCTTTTAAAAAATGCCTCAGACCTTCCAGGTCACTGCTGTGAATATCAACTGAAAAATCGTAGGATTGGATGCACTTTTTTGCCGCAGAGAATTCTTTTTTGGACCAGTTTTGCGTCATCTTAAGATCTTTGTCGATGGTTTTGGCCTGCGGGTCAAATGCTGTAAAAATGGTAAGCAACTGAGTTCCGATTTCACTGAAAAATGTTCCTACCACCATGTTTGTCTTTTGCAGCCGAATCTCTTTTTCTCGTTGATTTACTATCATTTCAGTTGCATTGGCAATCACACCCAGAAAAGTGCCTACCCCGCTGATAATCAGGATCATAACCAGAAACTTACCCGCTTTGGTGGCAGGGTGGATGTCGCCGTATCCCACTGTGGAGACGGTAACAATGCTGAAGTAAAACGCATCGGCCAAGGTGAGTTTTTCAATAAACATGAACCCCACAGTACCCGATACGATAATAACAGCCAAAATACCAAAAAAGATTTTTAATCGGAGCCGAAGATCAACCATTGATTTTTTTACACTTCCTTTTTTTGTGGCTCATGATGTCCATGAGATACGAGATAGGAAGCGTTATAAGGAAAAAAAAGGGGGGCAAATGAAAAAGGAACCCCAAATTCAATTTTTGATTTCCCGATCGTATGGCCGATATCAAGCGATCCAATTCCGACCATGATAAACCGGGTAGCCGGGGGCTGTTGCCAGCCCCAAGCCCCCTAAGAACCGTGCGTGAT
>CAZDAB010000213.1:0-5826 GCA_964502855.1 uncultured Desulfobacteraceae bacterium
CCATAAGCATCTTTCAAGCGGTGACTCAGATCCAGGAGATGACATTGACATTTGTACCTAAGATATTGGTCGTGTTACTGGCACTCCTTTTTTTTGCCAGCTGGATGCTTGATCATTTGATTCACTTTACTGTGACGACTATTGAACAGATACCCTATTTTATTCGATAGAGGATAAATTCAGGTTTATAATAAAAAAGAACCCACAAACATTCAGGTGATCCGCTTAAAAACCGAATTTTCTGAATACGCTAAATTTTCTCAACGCGCTAAAAAAAGAAAAGTAATGGATATATTGAGCATATCATATCAAGAATACAAGGCATTTTATCTCGTGCTGATAAGAGTCAGTGTTATTTTGGTCATGTTTCCATTTTTTAGTGCACGAGTTATTCCGAATTTAATAAAAGCCGGGCTGGCCGTTGTTATTGCTATAGTTCTGTTTCCCGTTATCAATAATAAAATGGTAGAATTTCCCGGCACGTTATTGGGAATAGCTCAGTTGATCCTGTCAGAGATAATTATCGGCATGACTTTGGGACTTCTGGTTCAAATATTTTTTGAAGGGGTCAGGATGATGGGGCAAATGGTAGGATTTCAAACAGGGTTTGCAATCACCAACGTGCTTGATCCTCAAAGCGGCGTACAGGTCTCCATTTTTGCCAATACGGCATATCTTGTGGCCATTGTATTATTTCTTTTGTTGAACGGTCACCACATTTTACTCAACGCCGTAAGGGATAGTTTTAATATTATAAATGTTGGCTCATTAAGTTTAAACATCGGGATGTTAAAGAAAATGACAAAAATATCCGGCGACATGTTTGTTATTGCCGTGAAGATTGGGGCGCCGCCAATTGCCGCCCTGCTCTTTACAAACGTCGCTTTCGGGCTGATTACAAAACTCATGCCGCAAATGAACATTATGATCGTTGCATTCCCCGTCCAGATATGTATCGGCCTGTTTTTTTTCGGCATATCTTTAAATGTGCTTTTGAGATTCATGGAAAGATATCTTGAAGGACTCGCCCCTGTGTTAATTCATACAATGAACTGGTTTAAGGTGTAGATAATGGCTGAAGAGAGTTCCGGAGAAAAGACCGAACAACCTACTCCCAAGAAGAGACAAGAACTCAGGGACAAGGGAGAGGTCGCAAAAAGCAGGGAATTGCCCTCGGTGGCCGTACTTCTGTCCGCTCTGATCGCTTTATCCCTTTTTGGATCCTATACCTATTCCCATATTCAGCTTATTATGAAAGGGTCATTTTCTCTACCCACAATGAATGATCTGAACATTTCTGAGTTTCTGATATTTGCTCAACAGGTGACCACCCATTTTATACTGGCGTTATGCCCTCTTTTGGCGGCCATTTTTATTACGGCGATTTTATCTAATATCATGCAGGTTGGGTTTGTATTATCCGGTGAGTCGATTATACCCAAGCTGTCCAAAATAGATCCCATTAAAGGATTCGGAAGGCTTTTTTCCAAACAGGGTTTCATGGAATTGTTCAAGTCTTTGATCAAACTGGCCGTTGTGAGCGGAATCGCCTATATCACGGTAAAGAGTGAGATGAATAATGTTGCCCATTTGGGTGAAATGGAGCTGAATTCAATTTTTTCTTACATTTTTATGATCTTTTTTAAAATTTTTATCAGATGTGGCATGGCAATGATTGTTCTGGTAATCATGGATTACGCTTTCCAGAAATGGGAGTTTGAAAACAGAAACAAGATGACAAAACAGGAAGTCAAGGATGAGTTTAAGAGGACGGAAGGTGATCCTTTGATTAAATCGAGAATAAAAAGCATTCAAATGGAGATGGCCAGGAGAAGGATGATGCAGGCTGTTCCTGAGGCGGATGTTGTTATTACAAATCCCACCCATCTTGCTGCGGCCTTAAAGTATGACAGCCATAGCATGAATGCACCGAAATTACTTGCAAAAGGAGCAGGTAAGATCGCCGAAAAGATTAAAAAACTGGCAGAAGAACATGACATTCCGATTGTGGAGAACAGAGAACTTGCCCGGAATCTGAATTCGCTGGTGGAGATAGGCCAGGAAATACCGCCGACACTCTTTCAGGCTGTTGCGGAGATTCTGGCTTATATATACAAAATAAGGTCCAGTTATGCACATGGATTGGTATAACCTAAATTGAGCGATTTTTTACTCGACCTGCACTGATCTCTTGCGCATCAAGGATCCGCGAAAATCCTCGACATATCCACGGGTATGCCTGCGGTTTTCGCGAACCTTTATGCATCAAGATCTCAGCACATCTCTTCGCAAAAAATCGCTCAACTTAGGTATAAGTAAATTTTAAGCGCTTAATTGTAAATATTATGCTTTTTATGACAAAACATTTTCGACGCAAACACACCAGGACTCGAAGATTAATTTTAACAAACAGTTTTCCCTTGTGTTTTTGTGTCTTTGTGGCAATTTCTTTCGGTTTATCCGGGTTGGGATATAAAAATGGAAGATGTCGTAAACTCAAAAATTAATCCAGGCACATTCAGTGAATTGATTACGGTAATTGGTGTGGTTGTCGTACTTGTGGTAATGATTATCCCATTACCGTCAATTGTTCTCGACTTCCTTCTATCCTTGAATATCACCCTTGCGATAACCATACTCTTGATGGCCATGTATACAATAAGACCGCTAGACTTTTTCATATTCCCTCCTCTACTCTTGGTGACCACGCTTTTCAGGCTGTCCCTCAATGTGGCATCTACCCGTTTGATACTTTTACATGGCAATGAGGGAGCCCTGGCCGCAGGAAAGGTAATCAAATCATTCGGGAGTTTTGTGGTCGGTGGGAATTATGTGGTCGGATTGATTGTTTTTATTATCCTGGTTATTGTAAATTTTGTGGTTATTACAAAAGGGGCAACACGGATCGCTGAAGTTGCTGCAAGATTCACACTGGACGGTATGCCGGGCAAACAGATGGGTGTTGACGCAGATCTCAACGCCGGACTGATAGATGAAGATGAAGCAAAAGCGCGCAGGGCGTTGATTACAAGAGAGGCCGAGTTCCATGGATCAATGGATGGCGCTGCCAAATTTGTCAGAGGAGATGCTATTGCGGGTATAATAATTACCATTATTAATATTATTGGTGGATTTATCATTGGAGTGCTTCAACAAAAAATGTCTGTCATCGATGCTGCTCAGAATTATACTCTTTTAACCGTCGGCGACGGCTTGGTGTCTCAGATTCCTGCCCTTACCATATCGACTGCAGCCGGAATAGTTGTAAGCAGGGCTGCTTCAGAGGGAACTATGGGCAAGGATTTTGCGAAACAGTTCTTAAATTATCCAAAGGCTATATATCTTTCAGCCTTTACGGTATTCTTTTTTGGTTTGATCCCGGGTTTGCCTCATATCCCGTTTATCTTGCTTTCCATTCTAATTGGGGGAAGCGTTTTTCTGCTTGGAGGAAAAAAAGAGGGAATAACGATAAAAGAGATGGAGGAAAAAAAGAAAGAAACGGTGGAGGAGGGGCCTGAGCCCGTTGAGCATCTACTTATTGTTGATCCTTTGGAACTGGAGGTGGGATACGGACTTATTCCACTGGTAGATAGAGAACAGGGAGGGAAATTTCTTGACAGGGTTCGGTCAATAAGACGGCAGTTTGCGCTTGAGATGGGTATGGTTATACCCCCCATCCATATCAGGGATAATTTGCAACTGAAATCATCCGAGTATCAGATTCTTCTGAAAGGAGTAAAAATAGCAGGCGCTGAATTAATGATGAATCATTATCTGGCCATGGATCCGGGAGATGTTAGCAGGAAAATAGAAGGAGTGGAAACAATGGAGCCCGCATTTAACATACCTGCGGTCTGGATACCAGAGGAAAGGAAAGAGGAAGCAAAGCTTGCCGGCTATACTGTGGTTGATGATGCAACTATAATGGCTACCCATCTTACGGAGATTCTTCGAAAGCACTCCTCTGAATTGTTAGGGAGACAGGAAGTTCAGAATTTGCTGGACAACTTAAGCAAGTCCTATCCAAAGGCGGTTGAGGAACTGGTGCCGAATCTCCTTTCTTTAGGTATCGTGCAGAAAGTAATGCAAAATCTTATAAGGGAACGGATATCTATCAGAGATCTGTTGACTATTGTTGAGACTCTCGCTGATTATGCCGTTTTGACAAAAGATCCTGACCTGTTAACCGAATATGTCAGGAATAAACTTTCGAGATCCATTATCAGCCCGTATATAGGAGAGGATGGTTTTTTGAAGCTGATAACAATGGACCAGGATGTAGAGGACCTGCTGATTCAGGGAATACAGAAAACGGATCACGGCTCATATCTTTCCATTGATCCAAAGGTTGCAGATTCGATTATTGTTTCTATCAAGAAGGAGTCGGAAAAAGCCATGTCAAAGAATATTCAGCCGATCCTTCTGACATCCCCTGTAATACGAAGGCATTTAAAGAAAATGGTGGAGTATTTTGTTCCTTCATTAATGGTACTGTCCCAGAGCGAGCTATTAAGTGATATAGGATTTAAATCAATTGGAAAGGTACGTTTGAGTCATGCAGGTTAAAAAATACCGGGCCGGGACAATTAAAGAGGCTACCGCTAAGGTTAAGGATGTCCTTGGCCATGATGCGATGATTATTTCTACAAAGAAAATAAAGGGAATCGATAACCATAGTCTGTTTGAGATAACTGCGATACCATCAGGAAGTCATATTTCAAGTGAACGCTCGGATCCTTTTGGAAAAGTAAAATCAGAGCTCATGAGTATAAAAGAGATGCTTTATCTTTTGAATCATTCCGGCGGTTTTTCAGAAAAACTATTATTGAGTCCCGGAATTCTCAACATCTATACAAAAATGATAAAAAATGGAATTAATGATTATTATGCAAGACTTTTTTTAGAAAGGACAGGGGTGTTCAACGAGAATTCTGATGACGTTATGATCAATGTCAAAGAAAAAGTCTCCAAAGAGATAATGAAGGTCGTAAAGACAAAAGATCCGTTTGAAGTAGGAGAAAACCGCCAGATAATAGCAGCCTTTATCGGTACAACAGGGGTTGGTAAAACCACAACAATTGCAAAGCTCGCCGCACAGCTCATGCTGAAATTTAGGAAAAAGGTCGGCATAATTTCAATAGACGCCTATCGGATAGGAGCTATGGAACAACTCAATACATACGCAAATATATTGGGAGTCCCCTGTTTTCAGGCATTTAAAAAAAAAGATTTGCTTTTTGCCCTTAAAAAGATGGAAGGGAAAAATGTTGTCTTGATCGACACGGCAGGACAGAGCCAGTATGACCTGTCACGGATAAAGGAATTAAAAAGAATGATGCCGGATGATATGAATATCAGCACACATCTTCTTTTGAGTGTCGCAACCACAGAGTCTGAGATAAACAAGGCTGCCGTCAATTTCAGCGCTTTAAAATATCTAAGTTACATATTTACCAAGACAGATGAAACAGAAAGGCGGGGTTCAATTATAAACCAGGTTATGAAATTAAATTTGCCTATTTCTTATATAACAAACGGGCAGAAAGTTCCTGAGGATATTGAGCGAGCGGATAAAGGAAAGATCTTAAATTTATTGTTGAGTAAAGATTAGGGTGTCGATTTGTCCCGTTGAGAAAGATTGTTGCACTCAGACGGTGATCCCGTCCGAGACGGGAATTGCCTGCATGTTTGTTGATATTGTAGTTTCATAAGGTTTATTTCATTTGGATTAGGAAATTTTAAGTAGGAGAAAAAAAGATGGATCAGGCAACAAATTTGAGACGAATAATAAAAGAAGAATCCGGCAAGATTCAAAAGCTTAAAGAG
>CAZDAB010000214.1:0-5824 GCA_964502855.1 uncultured Desulfobacteraceae bacterium
GCATCGTCTGGTTTTTCTTAAAGGTTTATTTTCTGTTGTTTTTTATGATCATGATTCGGTGGACCTATCCCCGCGTGCGTTTCGATCAGTTGTTGAATTTTGCGTGGAAGTATCTGGTGCCCTTTTCTTTGGCCAATATTTTGATAACAGCGGTGGTAATTAAGCTATGAAGCGCTATTTTTCAGATCTGTTTGTCGGCGGAAAGAGCCTGGTGGACGGCCTGGGGGTGACCCTTAAGGCATTGTGCCAACCCATGGTTACCGTTCAGTATCCCAGGGAAGAGATCGATATCACGCCGAATTTCAGGGGGCATATCGATCTTGTCCTGGATCCGGAGAAAAATACGTTCCGGTGTATCTCCTGTGGAATGTGTGAACGGTCGTGTCCCTCCGAGTGTATCCGGGTCAAGGGTAAAAAGGTGGAGGGTAAAAAGAAAAAGACATTGTCCCTTTTTACGCTGGATTTCACAAAATGCAGCCTTTGCGGTACCTGTGTGGAAATCTGTCCGACCCAGGCCCTGGAGTTTTCCAACGAATATAATCTTGCCGCCTTTTCCAGGGAGGCATTTCACTATGACATCCTCAAGCGGCTGGAGGAACGGATCATATGACGTTTTACCAGTACATTGCCGAAGGGCTCTTTTTAGTATTCGTGCTGCTGGTCATGGCCGGAAGTTTTATCACCATCCGGGCGAGGATTCTTATGCATACGGTCTTAGGTCTTGCCGTGGCGCTTTTGGGAGTTGCCGGTATTTATTTTTATCTGGGAAGCATGTTCCTTACCCTTATGCAGATTCTCATCTATGTGGGGGCGGTCTGTATCGTTTTGATTTTCGGCATTATGGTGGGATCCACAGCCACGGAGATCGCAGAAAAAACCATTAAAGACAAAAAAAATATATTTCTTGCCGTATCCGCAGCGGCCGCCGCCTTTTTTCTTCTCATGATCAGCATCTTAAAGACCCAATGGGTACCGGCACCGGCCCAAGTTAGAGATTTCTCGGCCAGGCATCTGGGGGAGAGCTTCCTCTATCAGTATTGTCTTGCATTTGAGTTGATCTCGGTGATTCTTCTTATCGCCATTGTGGGAGCCATAATCCTGGCCAGAGAAGGTCGGGAAGATGATAAAAACCCATGGGCAGCACCAATCCAGGGACCGGCCCATGTAAAAGAATTAACCTCTGTAACGGAAAACAAGGGAGACCCTTTGGCATGATACTGATCAGCGACAATCTTTACACCTATCTGATCCTGGCGGTGTTTCTTTTGATCGCCGGTATCTACGGGTTGATCCAGCACAAAACCTTTATTGGAATGCTGGTTTCCACGGAACTGATACTTAACGGCGCGGGAATAAATTTCATGGCGTTCAACCGCTTCCTTGCCCCGGATCCGGCCACCGGTCAGATAATTACGTTGTTCATTATGGGGATTGCCGCTGCAGAGGCGGCCATTGTGGTGAGTTTTATCATTGCTGTTTTTCGTAAGTATCACTCCATCGACCCGGATGATGTTATAGAATTGAAAGGATAGGAGACCCGGTAACACGGTAGAACTTAGGGGCTTCGCCCCAATTGGAATAGTGGAATAATGGAATAGTGGAATAATGGAATAATGGAGTAATGGAATAGTGGGTTTGAAGGAGTTTTTTTACAATTATAATGTTTTATTTCCGCCTTTATCCCAGATATTCCAGCATTCCATTCTTCCATTCTGATGAAATAAAAAGGTTGGCGGGTCAATATGATCATTTAATACACCGGAACTTATTGAGAAGTTACATTTCCGAGATGTAAAATTAGTTCCTATTGGTAGACGTTTTTATGGAATACATATGGAGACAATAATAACCGGCAAAATTATTTTGACACCCCTGATCCCCATGATTACGGCGCTTCTCATCATGGGATCCAAGAACAGGCCCAATTTAAGGGAGTCATTTTCCGTATTCGGAGCGGTGCTCACCTTCCTTTCCGTTGTAAACGTGTTGCCCCATATTCTTGCAAAGGGGTCTTACGAATATACCCTATTTACCCTTTATCCCGGGGTCAGTGTCAAATTTCATCTGGACGGGCTTGGCGTATTATTTGCCGGGACATCTTCCTTTTTGTGGATCATGGCGGGATTTTACTGCATGGGATATATGCGCGGTCTGAACGAGCATGCGCAGACCCGGTTCTATTTTTGTTATGCGGTTGCGGTGGGCGGCGCCATGGGCGTGGCATTTTCCGCCAACCTGTTTACCTTGTATCTTTTCTACGAAATCGTATCCGTTTTTACCTATCCTTTGGTGGCCCACCACCAGGATGCGGAAGGGTATCACGGGGGAAGAAAATATATCGTTTACCTGATGTTTGCCTCCAAGGCGTTTCTTTTGCCGGCAATGATTCTGGTTTATGTGCAGTGCGGGACCCTGGATTTTGAAATGGGGAATGTTGTCTCCGGCATGTTCCCGAACAGCGCCGGGCCGGTTCTGGTGAAAGTCACCTATATTCTGTGCCTGCTCGGGTTTGCCAAATCGGCCATCATGCCCATACACGGCTGGCTCCCTGCGGCCATGGTGGCCCCGACCCCGGTCTCCGCCCTTCTCCATGCGGTGGTGGTGGTTAAAGTGGGGGTGTTTTGCGTGGCCAGAGTGATGCTCTCGGTTTTCGGGGTGAACCTGCTCCACACTCTGGGTCTGGGAACCTTTACCGCCTACCTGGCGTCTTTTACCATTATCACGGCATCGGTGGTGGCACTGACCAAAAACAATCTTAAGATGCGGCTGGCGTACTCCACGGTGAGCCAGCTTTCCTATATTATTCTGGGCGTGGCCATGCTCACGCCCAACAGTATTACCGGCGGGTTGATCCATATTACCAACCACGCATTCGCCAAAATCACCCTGTTTTTTTGTGCGGGCGCCATTTTCGTGGCCACCCGAAAAAAAGATATCACGGAGATGGGCGGGGTGGGATGGCGCATGCCCTTTACCATGATTGCCTTTGGTCTTGCTTCTTTGAGCATGATCGGAGTCCCGCCGGTCAGCGGGTTTGTGACCAAATGGTATCTGGCTCTGGGCACCCTGGATGTTCATAATATGATTCTTCTGACCGTAATCCTGGTGAGCAGCCTGCTCAATGCCGGGTATTTTGTTCCGGTCTTTTTCACGTCGTTTTTCGGGAAACCGCTGCCCGGAGACACCACTGGCGGCAGGTTCCTTGAGGGCTCTCCGTTGATTATGCTTATGGTCATTCCTCTATTTTTAACGGCCGCAGGTTCCGTACTGTTCGGCGTGTATCCGGATTTTTTCATTAATATAATCCATTTGATGCTGGGAAGATGATGAAAAGAATACTTGAGGTTTTAAATAAACATTCGCAGGTGTTGAAACGGCTGTTCTTTGCCTTTTTGCTGGTGACGGTGGCCTACGATTTCTTTGCAAAACGGCACGGCACGCATTTTTTCGGCGATTTAATCATGGGGTTCTGGTCCGTGTTTGGAATCCTGGGATGTCTGGGCATGATTGTCGTGTGCAAAGGGCTTTCTCATGTCTGGTTAGAGAAAGAAGAAGATTATTATGATAAATAGTACGATTTTTATGCATCCGGCCACCTGGTTTCTTATGGGAGCCTTTTTTCTGCCCGTTTTCAAACGAATGGGGCTGATGAAAGTGGTTCTCATGGCCGTGCCGCTCATCGCATTTATCCAGATTCAGTGGCTGCCCCAAAGTTTCGGCCAGGTTTCTTATCTGGGGTTTGACCTGGTTTTCGGAAGGGTGGACCCGTTGACTCGGGTGTTTCTCCACGTGTTTACCCTCATGGCCCTTATCGGGTGTATTTACGGGCTGCATGTCAAAGAGACGGGCCAGCATATTGCCGCCTTCCTTTATGTGGCCGGTTCCCTGGGGGTAACCCTTTGCGGCGATTATCTGACCTTGTTCATTTTCTGGGAACTCATGGCCGTGGCATCAACCTTTCTGATCTGGTACCGGAAGAAGAAACGATCGGTCCAGGCCGGATACAGATACCTGCTGGTTCACGTGGCCGGAGGGCTGATCCTTCTGGCGGGTATTTTTCTGCGGTATAAAAATGTCCACGATTTGAGTTTTATACGCATTGCCGCGCAAGGGGCTTCCACGGCCGACTATCTGATCATGATCGGTTTTATGCTAAATGCCGCGGTTCCCCCGATCCATGCATGGCTTCCGGATGCGTATCCCGAAGCCACGGTGACCGGTGCGGTGTTCATGTGCGCCTTTACCACAAAAACCGCGGTGTATGTTCTGGCGCGGGCGTTCCCGGGGTTTGAGGCCCTGGCCATACTGGGAGCGGTCATGACCCTTTACGGTGTGGGATACGCGGTGGTGGAAAACGATGCCAGACGCATCCTTGCGTATCATATTGTATCCCAGGTGGGGTACATGGTTTGCGGGGTGGGAATCGGAACGGCCATGTCCGTTAACGGGGCCTGTGCCCACGCGTATGCCCATATCATTTACAAAGCCCTGCTGTTTATGGGGGCCGGGGCGGTGCTGGAGATGACCGGAAAATCCAAGCTCAATGAGCTGGGCGGATTATATAAACGCATGCCATGGGCCATGATTTTTACGGTTATCGGAGGGATATCCATATCCGGGTTTCCCCTGACCAGCGGTTTCATCAGCAAATCCATGATTATCGCCGCTGCGGGGGAAAGTCACCGGACGATTTTGATGCTCATGATGACCTTGGCTTCCGTGGGGACCTTTCTGTCCGTAGGCATCAAACTTCCGTATTTTATCTGGTTCGGAAAAGATTCCGGGGTTCCGGCCAAAGAGGCCCCGTGGAATATGAACCTGGGAATGGCCGTTGCCGCTTTTATGTGCTTTTTTATGGGAGTTTATCCCGAATATCTTTACAAAATGCTTCCTTTCCCGGTTTCTTATCATCCCTATACGGCGTACCATCTTTCGGAGACGCTGCAACTCATGGGATTTACCGGCCTGGGCTTTTACATCATGGTTAAAAAACTTACCCCCGCACCCAAAATGAACCTGGACCTTGACTGGTTCTACCGCAAGGGCGCCGGAGTGTTTATGTGGATTGCTTCCCGGCCGGTGGATGCGGTCAATAACTGGGCAAACCAAGTTTACCGGACCGTGGGATTCAGGATGACGCTGGCTATTGCCAGGGCCTTATCCTGGTTTGACTGGGAAGGCATTGACTGGGTCATCGACGGCTCCGCACGGGGGGTGGTTAAGGGCGGGGACAAGCTCAGGACGCTCATGACCGGGAAGATACAGCAGTATATCGGCGGTGCCGTGGCCATAACCTTTATCGTATTAATCCTGGTGTTGTTGGTATAAGGCGTGAATTTTCGTAGATCGAGGACAACTCGTGTATGGAACACTATTTGATCTATAATACCTTATGGTATCCTATTCTGACGGTTCTGGTGGCGCTTCCGTTGTTCGGGGCATTTATAACCCTTGGGATACGGGGAGACCGGAACCTGAAAATCTGGGGCTTGCTGGTGATGGTTGTCACCGCGGTGCTGTCATTGCCCCTGTTTTTTTCTTTTGATCTGACAACGGCAAAATATCAGTTTGCCGAGTCTAAAGACTGGATTCCATTTGTAGATATTGGCTATGTATTAGGTGTGGACGGAATCAGCGTTCTGTTGGTGCTTCTCACCACCCTGGTGATGCCGTTGTGCATCCTTTGCTCATGGACTTACATAAAGGAGCGATTTAAAGAGTTCATATTCGTTTTGCTCTTTATTGAAGCCTCCATGATCGGGGTGTTTGTCAGTCTCAACATGGTTCTTTTTTTCATTTTCTGGGAGGCCATGCTGGTTCCCAT
>CAZDAB010000215.1:0-5821 GCA_964502855.1 uncultured Desulfobacteraceae bacterium
TTTTACACATAGATTAGACGGCCTAATAGCCGTAGTTAATTACGGCTATTTGCCGATACAAAGTTAAAAAGTACAATTAATACAAGTTATTAGTTTTTACCTGTGTTTCATATTGAATTGTGAAATACGGCTAAAACGCAGTCTATTTCTAATACGCGGCTTTTTAGCCGTATAGTACTTTTTTGGTGATTTATCTAACATAATGATATTACAATTAATAAAGTACGGTCAAGGGGTATATTGAGATGGAAAATGCGCACAAGAGCATAAAAAAGTGTTGCATTAAAAAATCATATATGTTAATCAATAGCAACATAGCAGATGCTCCACAAATAAGCCATAAATAGTTTTGCATATTACTTGAATGTTGTCAATAGGTTATTGATACCAAAATCCACCGCCTAATTTTACGAATTCCTTTATTAATAAGGTTCTATGGCAATTTTGCTTGCACCCAAGTATTACATCTAAATCTTTATAAACCTATGGTTTATAATACTTCTACAATTTTGGTGGTGAATTTAGGGATAGGATAAAAGGAGCTAAAGATGAGACTATTAGATCAGGTACGTCACGTTATAAGGAAGAGGCATTACTCGATCCGTACAGAACAGGCATATACGGATTGGATCAAAAGATTTATCATGTTCCATAATAAAAAACATCCCAAAGATATGGGGGAGAGTGAAATTTCACAGTACATATCATACCTTGCCGTAAAGAGAAATGTTGCCGCAAGCACCCAAAATCAAGCGCTCAATGCCATTGTTTTTCTTTATAAACAGGTATTGAAACGGGAACTGGGGGACTTCGGGAGTATGGAAAGGGCCAAAAGACCTAAAAGGCTGCCGACCGTACTTACAAAAAATGAAGCGGATCTTGTTTTGACTGTTATGTCGGGCACAAATGCCCTTATGGCAAAATTGCTGTACGGTTGCGGACTTAGACTCATGGAATGTTTGCGGCTAAGAGTAAAAGATATCGAATTTGAAGGGAACCAGATAATGGTTCGTGACGGAAAGGGCCGTAAAGACAGAGTGACAATGCTACCGACACAATTAAAACCGCAATTGATTGAACATTTGATAAAAGTTCGAAT
Source organism: uncultured Desulfobacteraceae bacterium (assembly GCA_964502855.1). GTDB lineage: Bacteria > Desulfobacterota > Desulfobacteria > Desulfobacterales > UBA11574 > S5133MH16. The sequence goes on from CAZDAB010000215.1 coordinate 1,100, forward strand.
TATTCATGAACAAGATTTGAAACGGGGCTTTGGCGAGGTGTACCTTCCATATGCGCTGTCAAGGAAATATCCGAATGCGGCCAAAGAATGGTGCTGGCAATATGTTTTCTCGTCAAAAAAGATATCAAAGGATCCGCGAAGCGGAAAATGCCGGCGGCATCATGCCTATGAAACCGCTCTTCAAAGAGCGGTTCGCAATGCCGCAAGATCAGTTGGAATCTCAAAGCCGGTGAGTCCCCATACATTCAGGCACTGTTTTGCGACTCATCTTCTTGAAGCGGGATATGATATCCGGACCGTCCAGGATCTTTTGGGGCATAAAGATGTTTCAACAACCATGATATATACTCATGTGTTAAATAAAGGCAGCATGGGCGTTAAAAGCCCGCTGGATATGGGAGGCGGGTCTGACTTTCCGCCGGTGATTCACAGACAAAGTTTAACCCACGATGCTTATGCTTATAAAAATTAACATCCGATAGCAATTAATGCAGATAGAGGAAATGAATCATGAAATTTAACCTTTTTATCCGGCGTGCTTTTGAAGCGCTCAACATATCATCCCAAAACAAGCTTGCAATACTTTTAGGTATCAACCGGGCCGGGATTACCCAGGCCAAGAACAAGGGAACGGTTCCTGACAAGTGGATTTTAGACCTTTATCGAAAATACGGCATAAACCCGGACTGGATTGAGACCGGCAAGGGGAAGATGTTTATCGCGGAAAGGGATGGAAGCGGTGTTGTTCCGGAATATAGGACTGCTCCCCATGTTAAAGCCAGGCTCTGCGCCGGTGGCGGATCTTTTGAAGTTGATGAAAATATTAATGATTACTGGATGTTCAGGGCGGACTGGCTCAATAGTAAGGGGTTGGCTTCCCATATGATCCTTGTCGATATTTACGGTACCAGCATGGAACCCGAACTCAAACACGGGGATACGGTCATGATTGATACATCCCAAAAAGATATACTGGCAGGATCAATATATGCCGTGGGGATTGAAGATACAATTATGGTAAAACGAATAGAGAAGCATCCCGGTAAACTGGTTCTCAGAAGCGACAATAAAGATTATGAACCTGTTTATCTGAGCCGGAATGAGATGGACGGCTTTCGTATTATCGGAAAAATTGTGTGGATATCGAGAAACGTGATATGATCTATTAACGGTTTTTAAAAAACATTCAAAGGATAAATCCGGATTTTTGCTAATCTCCAACAATCGATAATCATCCATCACCGATCATAAAAGGTTCCCCCCATTTTTCAGAAAAAACGATTTTTTTCAATGGGTTTCCTTATTCTAAGCTTTCTACATCTGCCAGATCCTGTGAACGACCGGTCGCCCGTTTGTTTTTCTTTAAGTTTTCGATATCAATAAAATTGATATGAAGACCTTGGATTTCAACTTGAACCCTTGATTTGTAACAATCCTCAAACTTCAAATCTGTTAGCGTTGTCAATATATCAATGCGATTGGGAGGATAACCCAATTGAATTATTTGATTTGCCTCAAGAAAATCGTCGAGTTTGAGATCAAGTGATCCAAAGCCAAAATTTTTGAGTGCTTGTAAAACCCTGCCCGCGTTGTCAGGCGACAGTTCAATCCATACATCAAGATCTTTTGTATAACGTGGATGCCCGTGGAGAGCGACGGCATACCCGCCAACCACCAAATATTTAACATTGTTTTCGTTTAACAACTCTATAAATTCTTTGAAATCTTTGCTCAGCATTATATCTCCATAAATTGTATTCTTTTCGGATTTGCTCTAATGCATTAAGCCGTTCTTCATATGATTTTGATTGCCAAAAAGAAAAATCATTAGGCTGCTCGTTTATTTTATATTTTTTAACAACTTTGCTGATTCCCATGGCAACCTCTTACTATTCTTTATTTGGTCATAAAAAACCCGGTCCTTTGGGCCAGGATTCTTTATGATTGTTGTTTGATACTGTATTTTTTTACTCTGTTTCCGTCCATTTTTTCCACGGTAACAATGTATGTTCCAATGGTTATTTGTTCCTTTTCCATTGGAATTCTTCCGATGGTGTTCAGGACATATCCGGAAAACGTGTCGTAATCCTTTGAGTCCGGGATATCCATGCCGATGATTTCATTGACTTCATCAATATCTGCCATGCCCAGAACCCGCCATTCCTTGCCGCTCTTTTGCTTGACAATATGGGGTTCTTCCTTATCGCTTTCATCCACGATCTCTCCCACGATCTCTTCAAGTGCATCTTCCAGGGTTATGAGCCCGGACACCCCGCCGTATTCATCGATAACAATGGCCATATGATGTTTTCTTTCTTTGAATTGATGAAGCAGCCGGTCTAATTTTTTATTTTCCGGAACAAAATATGGTGCTGTCATGATTTTGCGGACATCGATGGGGGTGTCTGATGTTATTTCGTGTAAAAACAGATCTTTTATGTTTACGATGCCGATAACATGATCAATATCGTTCTCAATTACAGGAATTCTTGTAAAACCGGACTTGACCATATCTTCTAAAACCAGTTTTTCATTGGCTTCAATAACAAACATGTCTGTTCTCGGCGTCATGATTTCAGAAGTATTGGTATCATCGAATTCAAAAATTCTGTGTATCAGTCTCTTTTCCTCTTCTTTGATTTCTCCTTCTTCCTCAACCACTTCAACGAAGGTCATCAATTCTTCTTCCGTGACCGTGGGCGTTTTCTTAATTTTACCGGTCAGTTTGGGTATAAAATTCAGAAAGATAATAATGGGGTAACATAGAATGGAGAACCAGTATATGGGATATATGATTACTCTTGCGATCAAAATATTATTTCGCGTGGCCACGGATTTGGGTATGACCTCTCCAAAAACCAGAATCAGAAACGTCATGATTCCCGTGGCAAGCCCCACTGCATGATTTGGAAACATACTAATTGTTACAGACGTTGCCAGGGATGCAGCACCGATATTCACCACATTGTTACCGATCAGGATGGAAGAAAGAAGCCGGTGAGGATCATCCTTCATACGCTTGATCAGCAGCAAAGACTTTGTTTTATTCTTGGCAAGGTGCCGGGCTTTTGTTCTGCTTATGGAAAATAAGGCGGTTTCCGCAGAAGAGAAAAAGCCGGACAACAACAGTAAGATAACCAATAAAACAACTTGATTTACCATGATATATATAGATCCCGGTGAAAAATTGCGGGATAACCGGTTTTCTCCTTCAGGGGAAAAAGTCCTTCAATAATTTGTTTGGTATAACCTGTCAATTCTTTCTCTTGCAAAGGGGGTTGTGTCATGAGATATAGGATTAAGATAATATGTCCTAAGCTGAACGTTTCAAATTTTTGAAATGGTTAATTTAACAATATTTTTAAGGCATTCTGACATTTTGAATTTCAATAATTTGAAACCCTGCGGGATTTCGAATTTTTATCCGCCTTAGGAGGATCACCGCATCTACTTCGTCAGATGCCGTTCCGCATAGACAACTATAGCGAAGCAACATCTTCCTTGTATCTGCGGCAAACTTGAAAATCGCTCAACTTAGCCACTGACATAATACAACAGATTTTTATTTTTTCAAGTAAATAAAACGAGATGAGAGAGATCTCTTCTGATTTATGGTTAAACCAAAAGGCATTAAAGAATATATACACTCCCTGATTGCTTCGAAACGCCTTGGGGATCAGGTAGTTCATCATATGGTGATCCCCGACCATGCTCCTACCCTGTCAAAACCCGGGAAACCGTGGCCGGAAAAAATCAAAACTATCATAAAATCAGCCGGAATTCATGATCTCTACCAGCACCAGGCAGATGCCGTTGATGTGATAAGATCCGGCCGGCATGTTGTTGTGGCAACGCCTACCGCAAGCGGAAAAACCCTTATTTACAATCTTCCCGTGCTGGAAAATGTGTTGAAAAATCCGGAATCCAAAGCCCTTTATATTTTCCCTTTAAAAGCGCTTGCTCAGGATCAAATGCGTACGTTTAAAGAAATGGCGGAAACTGACGGACTCATAAAAAAGCCGACAATTGAAATTTATGACGGAGACACTACGGCCTGGCATCGTAAACGAATAAGGAACGCGCCCCCTAATATTCTGTTAACAAATCCCGAAATGATTCACCTGTCACTGCTTGCGCATCACCATAAATGGGCCGATTTTTTTTGTGGCCTTGATATGGTGGTGGTTGATGAGGTTCATACGTACCGGGGGATCATGGGGTCGCACATGGCCCAGGTGTTCCGGCGGCTTCGAAGGTTATGCTCCTTTTACGGAACGGATCCCACATTTATTTTTTGCTCCGCCACGGTGTCCAACCCCTCCCAGCTTGCCCAACAACTCACGGGGCTTTTCGTGGATACCATCACAGAAAGCGGTGCACCCATGGGCACAAAGCATATTGTATTTATGAATCCGGTTCAAGGACCGGCCCAGACCGCCATACTTTTGCTCAAAGCCGCGCTTCATCGCGGGTTGCGGACCATTGTATATACCCAGTCAAGAAAACTTACCGAATTAATTGCCATATGGGCGGGGAGTCAATCCGGGGCCTTTGCCGACCGTATCAGCGCTTACCGTGCGGGATTCCTTCCCGAGGAACGAAGGGAAATCGAAGCACGACTTGCCAAAGGCGAGCTTTTAGCGGTGATATCCACCAGCGCGCTGGAGCTGGGTATCGATATCGGCGATCTGGATCTTTGTCTGCTGGTTGGATATCCCGGTT
>CAZDAB010000216.1:0-5800 GCA_964502855.1 uncultured Desulfobacteraceae bacterium
GGATGATGCCCACGTAAGCGGCATGGACAACAATGATAATCAAAATCAGAGAGAACAGCTGGTAAATAAATTCCATGGATAGGGGTAATGTTTTTTTCATGATGAATTCTTTTAGTTAGTGTCCATCCATAAATGGTCTTTTTGCCCAACCCGCCAAAGGCGGGCAAGTCTTAGCGTTATGTTCAAAAAATAATCCTCGGAATATTAAACATATGCCTGTGGTTATTTTTTTCACATGCCTTGATCTTGAACAAAAATCCTCATTTATGGATGGACACGAGTTGATTCTCGATATAAGAAAATTTTTCAGATTTTAGGTAACACCTTCTTTAATCAAGTTTTACTCCACCTGATCGCCGGTGAAACAGGCGATCCCATGATTCAGTTTTGATGCCGATCAAATATCGTACGGGAAATCCACCCCCTGATCCGCCGGAATCTTTTCTGAAGGCACGAACGGCGTTATCTGTTTTGTGTTTTTCGGGGCATTTTTATCTTCTGTCAGGGGTTCCGATGGGGTTGTTTTTTCCCCGGCCTTTGAGAGATCATCGGCAGTAACGGTGTTCGACGTTTTTTTTGGATCATTTTGTGCGACATATATTCCCGCATGATGAGTTGATTTCACATTTTGTATCATCGACCCGTTTAAATCCTTCAAGGATCTTGCCGGCCCGGTTCCGGCACCGGTCATTTGGGGAACGCATACCCCCAAACAAACCATAATTATGATATACCAATGGGTCATTTTAAGTACCTGCAAACCCGAAACCCCACATCCTCCCGTTGATCATCGCCGTAACTGCGGTATGCCAGCCTTAGCGTGGCCATGCTTGCGTGCTTCCAGCCGGAGCCTCGAATCACATGGTGTTTACCGTTCACCGGCCCGACCGGGTCAACATACGTCTTTTCGGGTGCATAGCTGTAAATCGAATAATAGTCGTGACACCATTCCGCCACATTTCCCCCCATATCATACAGGCCCAGCCCATTGGGTTTAAATTTGGCCGGAGGGGCCGTTGCCGCATATTGATCATTGTACCCTTCAAGAACGTTCGGGAGCAAGTCTTTTGCGGATTGATCGGAATAATTCCCCGATAACTGCTTGGGAGGGAATTGATGACCCCATGGATATTTCAAGGATGTCTGCGCGTTGGTAAACCGGGCACAGTATTCCCATTCGGCCTCGGTGGGCAATCGGTAACCGGTGGTTAACGGTTCTACTGCAACCACCTTTTCCCCTTTTTTAACATAGGCAGGCGAAAGTGACTCCTTGGCGCTGAGCCAGTTGCAGAACAGAGCCGCCTGTTCCCAGGTTATCCGAACCACGGGCTGATCGTCACGATTCAGATGTTCGGATTTGAACGTTCCTGAATGGTGCCCGGCCATAAATTCCTTGAACTCTTTGTTGGTCACTTCTTGAAGCCCCATGTAAAACGGCCGTGTCAGTTTGACCTTCCTCAGGGTCTCATTGGATTTGCGTCCCTGTTCTCTGCGTGAAGATCCCATGGTATACGTCTTGGGCCGAATTAACTTCAGCCGGTAACCGGTTTGGGTTGTGATCATCGTGGATGTCGCTTCTTTGGAAACACTCTCTTTTATCAGGGCTATTTTCAATTGTTGTGGGAACCCGGGCCGGGGTGTAATACGGGTACGATACGAGCGGTATCCTTTTTTTTTGAATTCCAGGGTATGTTCCACTGCAATCAGTTGTAGTTGCTTGGGGGCAGTGCCCCATGATTTGCCGTTCACCAGAAGTTCCGTGTCTGCCGGTTTCAACCAAAAGTGTATGATGCCTTCCCTGGGTTTTAAATTTACGTCGAGCCGTGTTGATGTTGCCGATGGAACCTTCACGTTACGGGTTGCTTTTTCATAACCGGCCTTGGAAATTCGAACCACGTGATCTTCATTGGGAGAAAGATCAATCACCAGCGGCGTTTGACCGATGAACGTTCCGCCAATCATCACATTCGCCCCGACGGGTTTTGTTTTGATCGCCAACTTGCCGTCAGCCGGCTGGAGCTGTATATCCTTTATTTCCTGGGGTTCATTCGGTTTCACGACCAGGCGGTGTTTCCAGGTTTTATAGAGATCGGCACTGATTTCCAGCAGGTAAGTGCCGGCCGCAAGCTGAATGCGTGAAGGGGTGTTTCCGAACAATTTTCCGTCAATCTTTAGGGCAGCGCCCTGGGGCACGGAACTGACGGTAACATCCGACCATCCCGGAAGCAGCGCCATATTAAACTCCTGAAGTTTTCCGCACCCGTGCACCTTGATATCCGTCTTCAAGTCCTGGTAATTCGAGGCGCGAATTTCAAGGTTTGCCGGACCCGGCTTTATTTCAAGACTTTCTATGGGGGTTTTTCCGACCTCATGACCGTCGATATACACCTGCGCACCAACAATGTTGCTCTGGGTCACGCCGGATTGATGGGCTTGGATCATAAGCCGACCGGGAAGTTTTTTCATCTTCAGATGTAAATTCTGCCGTTTTTCAGCACTGACCCGAAACGGATGCTCGAGGGGGAAAAAGCACTCCTTTAATGCCGTCAACGTGTATTCTCCGGGTCGCATCAGATAATAGTCGCCGATTCGGGGCGTAAGCATGCTTCCGGAAAACGCTAGGGTTTCAGGAACAGGCGCTATGGTTATCACGACCTGGCGGGCCGTAAAGACAAACCATGCCGAGATCCCCAGTAAGATCAGAACAACTCCCAAAAAAACACCGGAAAACCATTTTAAGATGTTAAACGGCTTTACTCTTGGGGAGGGACGCCCGGAGCGAAAGGATTTGGGCTCGATTTTTATCGGTTTTGATTCCATTTTTATTTGACCCGTTTTGAGGTCACACCTTATTTCCGCATATAACCGTTACACGCATTGCTTTCTGGCGGGGTTTCACAATGATTTTCTGCCGGACATCTTTGTACCCATCACGTGAACCGACCACTGTGTAACTACCGGGTCTCAGCGATAACTCGCGAGTGGTAAATCGCCCAAGTTTGCCGACTTTATAAACGGCAACTTCCGTGAGATTATCTGATTCGATCATCACCTTAATTGGGGTCCGGGCGGCATCCACCAGCGCCTTTAGTTCATCCAACCGTTGGCTGAGTTGCGGTCCCATCGGTTGTAAGCTTTGGGCTTCCTCGATGACAAGTATCGCATTTTGAAGCTGCGGGTTTGATTCCATGGCATCCGGTTTTTGAAGAAAAAACCGGATCCGCTTGTCAACGCGGATTTGTTCCAGAGCACGTTCTTTACCCTGTACGGCAAAGCTTATATTGGGGTCGATTTTAAGAACCTCCAGATAAGATCCAAGGGCCTTGTCCCAATCTTCAGTCTGCTCGGCGGTCAACGCTTTGTGTCGCAGTTTTTCAATTTTAGCGAGCCGGATTGCCTCATCAACCTGTAATAGAGCATTCTGTACTTCGCGTGAATCGGGCCGGAACGATTTTGCCCTTAGAAGCTGGGTCCTGGCAGATTGATAACGGCCGTCGTGATATGCCGTCAATCCATCTGACATGAGTTTCTGAAATTGTTGGCCGACGATCCGTTCTTTCACTCGGTTTAGGGCCTTTTGAGCCTCTTTGGATTCAGGGTCCAGCTTCAGGGCTTCCTGGTAATCGGTGTGGGCAAAAGCAAACCGGCCATTTTTCTCATGGGTTTTGCCCGATTCTACCAGGAGATTCACCGCATCAAGCTTCTCAGCCCGTTCCAGATTTCGTTGGGCCGGATCACTGAACGGTTCGATCATTAAGGCCGTGCGGAATTTTTTTTGGGCAATGTTACTGTCACCCTCTTCAAGAGCCTTCCGACCTTCCTCAAGCAGTCTTTGAAACACAGCTTGGGTCGTGTCGGCCAACTCGGCTGCTTTCCTGCCGGCTTGCGCATATTTTTCAGCGGCAGCCAAAAACTTTTGATCCATAAACCGATCATCCGCTTCCCGGCCCAGGGTTGTCATTTCCTCATATTCTTTACCGCCCCATTCGGCCACGCCTTTTTCCCGGATCACTTTTTTTAGTTTTAAAAACGCTTCCATCGCCTTGTCCGCCGTTTGTTTTTCAAGAGCCTGTTTTGCAGGATTCATCGTTGGTTGCGGTTCCATGGTCTGTTGTGGGTCCGGTGTTGCGAGTGCTGACGGTGTCACAGGAACGACCGGTAATTTGGTCCTCAGAGTGGCATCCGGGACCGGTTTCTTTTGGACACCCACTTCCGATGTTTGGGTCCCATGGGTTTCTTCACTCACATTCACCGGATGTTTGGATAAATGACGGATCAAAATAAAGCCGCCTGAGGCCATGACCACCAGACCCATGAGCAAGAGGAAAACGGGCATCACCGTTAACCGGAACGGACGGGACGAATCCGGTTGACTGCTGTGACTGCGCACCTTAAGCGGCGTGATTATTTCCACGTTGTGATCTGAAGCCTGTTTATTTTTAAGCGATTGAGTCGATTTTTCAGGCGGCATAATTAACGTCTTGGAAATTCTACAAAATTTTGAAAATACAGGTTTATTAATGGCAATCTGTTGATGCTATCACAATGGAAGAATGGAATGTTGGAATGTTGGAATATTGGGAGTAAGGGCAGAAATAAAACATTTTAATTGTAAAAAACTCCTTTCCTTCAACTTCGTTCAGGACAAGCTCACTCATCATTCCATTACTCCATCATTCCATTATTCCAATTGGGCCTGCCCGCTCGTGCCTTGCAATGGCAGGCGGGGCGAAACCCCTAAGTTCTTTTGATACTCGAATTTATTCGGAGTTCTCGGTTTTTGTGTTTTCCCCGGTTTCCGATGAAATATCCGGATCAAAGCCGGTTTCTAAGAGATATATCTGTTCCAGCAATTCGCGCCAGCGTTTAAATTGTTCCTCTGCCGACCCGGTCAGCTCATACTGCTGGCCTTCGAACTCCATGACAATCGGCCGCATTTCGCTTCCAAAAGATTCACTGAGTTCCTTGATTGCTGCCGAGTGGATCTCCGCTTGCTTGGTAATATTAAACCCCTGGACGATTACCTGACCGCCCACCAGGATCATGCCCATCTGAATCGCTCCGGTATTGTTGACATCCCCTGCGCTCAGCGCAATAGCACCTGCCACGAGGAGTCCGCCTACAATTTTGCGGATCGTGCCATCCCGCTTGATCTTTTTGATCGCCTGGATTTCTTCGTAATTGAGCTTACGCCAATTCTCGTAGGAAGACCACATCTCAGAATAATATTCTTCATAGTATCCGTTCAAGGTGTCGATATACATGTTTTCCCGCTCCCGTATCTTAAGCAGACGGGTCATGATGGGATCTTCATCGGCGGGCAGGCGATTAACGGTAATGATGTTTGTGTTATCTTTTGCCAGATATCCACTGTAGGCGGACGGTGCAAAATCCTCTGCAAATTTTAATTTGGATACGGCACGGATTTTTTTGATTTTCTCAGGAGACAACCTTTTGAAATATTTAGCCATGTCATTGGAGATCGCATTGTATAGGTCCTGATACGCGTCTTTTTCTCCCATGAGATTGCCGGAATAAAATTCGGACGTGGCTTGGGATTTATATTTTTTATTGAACCAGCTTTTTCCGGTGGCATCGACCACGTTTATTTGAAGGGCCAGATTCTCTCCGTTTGACTCTAGGATTTTACCTTTAACCAGAACATCGATAGTTTCCGTTTCAGTGGGAAGCACACGAACGGCACCCCAGTAACTGCTCTGCTGCAGGGTATTCTTCAGGTGATAGGGTATGAAATGGCTTTCCGCTTTTCTGACTTCCGGGCTGGTATGTTCTTCTTTGG
>CAZDAB010000217.1:0-5796 GCA_964502855.1 uncultured Desulfobacteraceae bacterium
AAATGTCTCAACTTATCTGAGCAAAACTGTCTTAATTTATCTGAGCGCTATAGATAATAGCTGCCAGCTCAATATCTTGATCCATTTGTTGTGCCAGCCATAGGGCGCCGAATTCTTCAACTTTTATCTTCACAGGGCCTTTTTCTGTGCCCGAGGCTAAACCGGCAACACGCTCTGGAGAACCGATGTATATCTGTGAAACAACTTTTGGCTTGCCGTCAACACGGGCAATCTCACGAACGTAAAGGTAGGGTCTTCCCTTTTTCTTTTTAACATGGAAATGGGCCATGTTGACACTATATGTGGTAGGGTCTTATATGTCAAGCACAAAATCGCTCTAAACGCAATAAAAATAAGAAATGAGCGGGGTAAATTAAACATAACCTGAGGGGTCTTACGGATAGGAAGATGATAAATGTAACGATTTCAGAATGTTATGGCAGTTAGGGGCGGTTATCTCTGAAACTCCTGTAAGAGGTTTAACGGTTCAGGAGAGATTTTATTCTGGCGCTACAGATTTTGGGCGGCCCAGAGGGTTGCCTGGACACGATTGGGAACGTTGATCTTCTTAAAGATTCTGTAAAGATGGGTTTTTACCGTGTGAAGACTTATGCAAAGCCTGTCGGCAATTTCGTCATTTGTTTCCCCTACGGCAACCAGGGCAAGTATCTCGATTTGTCTTTGGCTGAGGTTTTCTATGCGGCTTTTTGCAGAGTCGTCCTTTCCGGTACCCTCAAAAATGCATTTGGTCATCATATCTCTGGAAAGCCACAATTTACCATCAATGACGGTTCGCACCCCTTTCATGAAAACATCCAATGGGTCATTCTCATAAAAAAAACCATGTATTCCTTCTAATACGAATTTCTTTTCAAACTTCAGGTCGGGAGGCACATTAAAAAGGACGATAGGGTTTGCTGATTGATTCCGGATGGCCCAGGCTCTTAATTCGGCAATAAGATTTTTAAAATTATTTCCCTTGCAGTCCCAGAACACGAGTTTCGGCCGGCCATTGGTTTTTGGATTGTCTGTTGGAATATGATTGACATTTTCCGTCACAACGCACGGGTCTCCGGTTTGCCGTTCCAGGTATGAAGCCATCAGATCATTTTCCAGCCTTCTGGTTCCGACAATATAGAATGCCATGCCATTTGATTGTGTAAGACTTTTTTGCTTTTTGGATGTTGCTATGGTCATGATCTTAAAAGCGGATACGCCGCCGCTCCATCCGATCTTTGCCCTTCAAAAATCAGGTGCTTGTGAGGTTTAATCATATCCTCTATATAAGGTAAGGGATCAATAGCACCCCTCCAGTAGTTCCATTCCTTTACGCGCTTTTTGAATTGCTCGCAAGCTTCACAAATTTTCACTATCATACTCCTGAGGTTTATGAGAAAGGGCAGTTTCGGGCAAAACCACCCCTTCCCATATAATAAGGAGGTATGGGCAGGAGCTGCCAAGCAAGATGGGCGAACTTTCCCCCCGTGAATTTTATATAATAAATGAACTATATTCAGAAATCAAGCCTGAATTAATAGGTGTATAATGTGTATTTGAAATACCCAATTAATGGAGGGACAACAGGTGGGATCTGAGGTTTGCCCTCTTGCGGTCTAAACCAATCTTTCTTCGTATGTTTTTTCTGTGAGTCTCAACCGTCCTTGGAGATACGTGCAAAATTTCTGCTATCTCTTTGGTGCTACTGCCATGTCTGATTAGGTTTGCTATCCGGATTTCTGTGGGGGTCAGGTTTAAATATTTCAAGGACATTTTGCGAGTAAATGGAGAAACAATTTCATTTATATTCGATTCCATAATACTCAATAAAGCTCCCTGTTGATCATCCAGTTTAGTTTTTTTGATTTTCTCAAAATATGGCTCAATCAACTCTTTTACGTTTGTCAGTACATTGCTCTCTATTTCTATCTTGTCTTCCTCTCTTTTCTTCAATAATACTTTTATTGCCGTATTTATTTCTTCAAGACTATTTTTCTTGACTTCCAACGTTATGGTTTTTTCTTGTAGTTCATCATGGGCTTTTTGCAACGCCATTTCCGACAGTTTGCGGGTGGTTACATCACGATGAATGCCGGAGTAACCAATCAGGTTACCTTTATCGTCAAAAATCGGTTCGGCAATAGTCTCTAAAAACCGTATAGATTTGTCCTTATGTTGCCAACGTATTACAGAACCCCTCCAACCCCTTTTCTGTTTTTTCGCGTTTTGGAACCACTTTTGAACGGATTTCCGGTCTTCTTTGTGTATCAGACTAAGTGCTTCAGTGCCCAATATCTCATGAATCTCATATCCTAAAATCTCTTTTACCGAGTTGTTAGAAAATGTATGGCGACTTTTTCTGTCGCACATCCAAACCCAATCAGGGGTAGATTCCACGAGAAGACGATATTTTTCTTCACTCTTTCTCAGCTTTTCTTCAGCCTGCTTGTGCTCGGTAACATCTCTGAAACTCCATACTCGACCGGCTATCTGCCCATCTCGAATCAAAGGGGACGAAAATCGTTCAAAAACACGACCATCTTTGAAATCGAGCACATCGAAATCCTCATCCGATGTTTTGTATAAAGCCTGAACCTTTGAAAGGAATGCTTTGGGTTCTTTCAACTGATCTAAAACAAAATCTAAAAGCTTTTTATCTTCTCTTTTCTTGATGAGTTCTTCCGGGATTCGCCACAATTGGACAAATCTTTCATTCGTGCAAATGACTTGCCCCTTCTCATTCACCACAAGGATGCCATCTGCAGTCGATTCAATAGTAGCTCTTAAAAGTTCTTCACTCTCCCGATGCTTTTCTTCAGCCTGCTTTTGCTGGGTAATATCAACACCGATGACGATAACGCCGGTGATGTTACCGTTATCCTCAATGAAGGGATAAGCAGTTCTGTCAATAATACAACCATCCGGCCGGTATCGAAGGGCGGCGCGGGTCACTTTCCCCTCATTTAAAACCTCGATTGCCGGACAACCGTCACAGATGTGCTTGCGTCCGTAGAAAAACTCATAGCAGTGTTTCCCCACAAACTCATCGAGAGAAACGTTGTAGGCTTTGGCCAATGTAGAATTTATCAGCTGTATTTTGAAATTATGATCCAGCAATACCAGTAGCTCTTCAATGCTGTTTATAACATTTTTAAAACGCTTCTCGCTCTTCCGCAAAGCTTTTTCTGTGCGTTTGAAATTAACTGCTTCTTTATCCAACTCCTTAAGCCTTCGCTCTATTTCTTCATAGGTAGGTTTTCTGGGCATTTTGAAAGTCTCCAAATGACAATAAAATAGACTATAAAATAATATTGCCTAACACCTTGTATGAGCCTTTACATCACATAGGTCTATCTTTTAAATGGAGCTATATTGTAAGTTATGTTGTCAGTTTCAGTCTATAGCGCTACGACAAATTGATATATTTCTTTACACGATGAAACAGGGATATCCCGCCATTTTTGATAAAATTATACCTCGCTGTTTGTAAGGTATTAAGCCGGTTTACATGCTTCCACGATCAAAGTCGTATGCAGCATAAATCAGCCGGTTTTGGCGAACGGCTTCATAATAGTTTTGACATCTCGCACTCCTAAAGAGTAGTTCACGAAAAACTATTTTAAATAATTACCAGTATTATTAATAAAATGCAAATTGAAAGGTATGTTTCGAGATTCGTGAGTTCATGGGTTAAGGGTTCAGAGGTTTTGAGGTTGAAATGTTTAGGAAAGATTTTATTTTGGAATTACAAATTCTGGGCGGCCCAGAGGGCTGCCTGGACGCGGTTGGGAACGTTGATCTTCTTAAAGATTCTGTAAAGATGGGTTTTTACCGTGTGAAGACTTATGCAAAGCCTGTCGGCAATTTCGTCATTTGTTTCCCCTACGGCAACCAGGGCAAGTATCTCGATTTGTCTTTGGCTGAGGTTTTCTATGCGGCTTTTTGCAGAGTCGTCCTTTCCGGTACCCTCAAAAATGCATTTGGTCATCATATCTCTGGAAAGCCACAATTTACCATCAATGACGGTTCGCACCCCTTTCATGAAAACATCCAATGGGTCATTCTCATAAAAAAAACCATGTATTCCTTCTAATACGAATTTCTTTTCAAACTTCAGGTCGGGAGGCACATTAAAAAGGACGATAGGGTTTGCTGATTGATTCCGGATGGCCCAGGCTCTTAATTCGGCAATAAGATTTTTAAAATTATTTCCCTTGCAGTCCCAGAACACGAGTTTCGGCCGGCCATTGGTTTTTGGATTGTCTGTTGGAATATGATTGACATTTTCCGTCACAACGCACGGGTCTCCGGTTTGCCGTTCCAGGTATGAAGCCATCAGATCATTTTCCAGCCTTCTGGTTCCGACAATATAGAATGCCATGCCATTTGATTGTGTAAGACTTTTTTGCTTTTTGGATGTTGCTATGGTCATGATCTTAAAAGCGGATACGCCGCCGCTCCATCCGATCTTTGCCCTTCAAAAATCAGGTGCTTGTGAGGTTTAATCATATCCTCTATATAAGGTAAGGGATCAATAGCACCCCTCCAGTAGTTCCATTCCTTTACGCGCTTTTTGAATTGCTCGCAAGCTTCACAAATTTTCACTATCATACTCCTGAGGTTTATGAGAAAGGGCAGTTTCGGGCAAAACCACCCCTTCCCATATAATAAGGAGGTATGGGCAGGAGCTGCCAAGCAAGATGGGCGAACTTTCCCCCCGTGAATTTTATATAATAAATGAACTATATTCAGAAATCAAGCCTGAATTAATAGGTGTATAATGTGTATTTGAAATACCCAATTAATGGAGGGACAACAGGTGGGATCTGAGGTTTGCCCTCTTGCGGTCTAAACCAATCTTTCTTCGTATGTTTTTTCTGTGAGTCTCAACCGTCCTTGGAGATACGTGCAAAATTTCTGCTATCTCTTTGGTGCTACTGCCATGTCTGATTAGGTTTGCTATCCGGATTTCTGTGGGGGTCAGGTTTAAATATTTCAAGGACATTTTGCGAGTAAATGGAGAAACAATTTCATTTATATTCGATTCCATAATACTCAATAAAGCTCCCTGTTGATCATCCAGTTTAGTTTTTTTGATTTTCTCAAAATATGGCTCAATCAACTCTTTTACGTTTGTCAGTACATTGCTCTCTATTTCTATCTTGTCTTCCTCTCTTTTCTTCAATAATACTTTTATTGCCGTATTTATTTCTTCAAGACTATTTTTCTTGACTTCCAACGTTATGGTTTTTTCTTGTAGTTCATCATGGGCTTTTTGCAACGCCATTTCCGACAGTTTGCGGGTGGTTACATCACGATGAATGCCGGAGTAACCAATCAGGTTACCTTTATCGTCAAAAATCGGTTCGGCAATAGTCTCTAAAAACCGTATAGATTTGTCCTTATGTTGCCAACGTATTACAGAACCCCTCCAACCCCTTTTCTGTTTTTTCGCGTTTTGGAACCACTTTTGAACGGATTTCCGGTCTTCTTTGTGTATCAGACTAAGTGCTTCAGTGCCCAATATCTCATGAATCTCATATCCTAAAATCTCTTTTACCGAGTTGTTAGAAAATGTATGGCGACTTTTTCTGTCGCACATCCAAACCCAATCAGGGGTAGATTCCACGAGAAGACGATATTTTTCTTCACTCTTTCTCAGCTTTTCTTCAGCCTGCTTGTGCTCGGTAACATCTCTGAAACTCCATACTCGACCGGCTATCTGCCCATCTCGAATCAAAGGGGACGAAAATCGTTCAAAAACACGACCATCTTTGAAATCGAGCACATCGAAATCCT
>CAZDAB010000218.1:0-5785 GCA_964502855.1 uncultured Desulfobacteraceae bacterium
ATGTTGTGTTTGTAGAGATGATAGTTTACTGTTATCTGCATTTCCGGATGGATTTTATTGCGAAGCTGCACTATCTTGCGCAGGTTTGTCAGAAAAATATCCCATCTGCCGCCTGTGTGGGTCAGTTCGTAGCTTTCCTCCCAGCCGGAGCAGGAGACTTTGAACCAGTCAGGGCGAGCCGCCACCACTTGTTCGAGGTTTTTCGAATAGTTGAGGTTTGAGGATATGGCTGAAAGCACTTTGGCGTCACGGGTCATCGCAACGATTTCAGGCAGTTCAGGGTTAAGCAGAGGTTCCCCCCATGTATAAAGCTGAATGCTTCCCAGCAGGGGAATTTCCTTTAAGAGCTTATCAAGAACTTTTCTGTATGTTTTTGCGCTCATAAAACCTTTGGCTGGTTGTGTATTCTCATTGCCGCGAGGACAAGATATGCATCTGAGATTGCACATGCCGGCAATATCGACGCTAGGATCAATGTCGTTGAGTTCCCGACAAAGGATATAATCCTGCCCTTTGCGCAATCCGTTCTGTTCACAGCAGTCGCCGATTTCCAGATCGCAGTGGCCCGAGGCGGCAATTATAATTCCTTTTTCCGCACGAACAGACTCAAACACATCATCCGGCTTACCAATGGTGTAACCTAATGCACTCCTGCCCTGAAGAGAGGTGGATCTATCAAGAAAGGATTCAACCGGAACCCCGATTCGCTCCAGAGATCGGCATACTCCTTGGCCGACGATCATCGCACCCCAGACAAAGACCTTTTTGTTTGAGCAGAGTTGGTGTAATTCTTCAGACGTAATCATGGTTCAGTCCTCCTTTTGGACGGGGATGCTGGATTTGGTTGCGATAAGCTTTTCATCGCCGTAAACACAATAGGCCCGGTGTATGCCTTTTTCCATACATTTACGGCAGTGATCGCTGCCTATGCGTGCAGCCTCGATTTCATCCAGAGTCACTAACAGGAAATCCTTTTCGAATAGCTTAAGGGCGGGATCATACCATTCCATGCAATGCGCCACAGAGAGATCCCAATCGATCCATAAATGGTTCATGTAAAAGCAGGGGCGATTTCTTTCTGCACGAGCAATATCCATAACTTCTTCGACATGCAAGAATTGCAGTTTTCGGGTCTTAGCAGCAGCATCCGTGATCTGTCCGCCATCAACTACCAGAGCAATGTTGTCAAGCGGCGCCAGCGCGGCATGGCGGTAACGAAGCGTGAATCCCAATTCATCGCAAAGCGCCTGCATTTTGGAGAAGTCTTGACGGTTGTGAGAGTAAATGTGGAAAAATAGCTCAACCAACATTTCCGGGCTATGGCGTTGTCTGTATTCGGAAAGCTTTCTGCAGTTGGAGAGAAATCGATCCCATTTGGCACCTGTGTGAGTAATCTCGTAGTTTGTGCCCCAGCCGGAGTTTGAGATGCGAAACCAGTCCGGACAGGATCGAACAACATCCTCGAAATCCTTCTCCATGGCCAGGTTGCTGGACACCGCAGACAGAAGCCCCTTTTCCCTTGTAATGCGTATAATTTCCGGCAAAGCCGGGTTTAGAAGAGGCTCCCCCCAGTTGTAGAGGGTTATTATCCCTGTCCACGGATCATCAAGAAGAATTTTGTCGATGAGTCTGCCATAAGTTTCAGCGGACATAAGCCCTGGTTTGCGATGCCGCGGCCAGTTGCCACGAGGGCATGATATGCAGCGTAAATTACACATTCCGGCAACTTCAACCTGGTAATTAAAGCGTCTCAACTCACCATAGACAGCAAAATCTTTACTCTTGCGCCAACCTTCTTCTTCACATTTTTCGGTAATTTCATCTGCAAAAAATCCCGAAGCCACAATAATGAAAGCCCTCTCCGATGACTCTTTCGCGAAAAAACTGATAGGGTCCGTGATCGACAACCCAAAAGCTGAAGAACCAGCAAGAGAAGGTGAGCTGTCAATATAGCCGGTAGGTAGAATTCCGTGCCTTGTCAACGCGAGGCGGGAAGCGTAACCTTCATGGCGTGCTCCCCAGATATAAACGCTACGCATTCCAATGAGTTCCGCTATGCTTTCAGGATGTTGCAGCCGATTTGTATTCAGCATTGATATCACCAATTCAAAGGGTTAATGTTTTTCGGAATTTTTGAGTTCATATTCCTGTGGGACCCAACAATATAAAACGGACTCTGCATATACGGGGGAATGGTGACGAACCGCCATGCGATATTCTGGTGTCAGGCAGTTAACATATTCCGCTATTTCAATAATATCAGCAGGGTTATGATAGATACTTAATGCCATCTTTGGTTTGTACTTTAGAATTGTTTCTTTTGCTCCGTGCAGCATTGCTAATTCCATCCCTTCAATATCCGCTTTGATAAATGTTGCAGGACGACCTGCCAAATAATTATCAAGTGAATAACAACAAATGTTTCCAACCTGCTTATCATCTCCAATGCAATCGTTGTTGAGTGACGTATTTGCAAGCACGTTAGACTTATTTATGGTCAATGCTCTGTTTTTATCGGCCAATCCGGCATTCTCACAAATAATAGCAGACTTTAAAATCCCCCATTCTCTGCAGAGTCTCTCAACCCGGTGTTTCATTGCGGTCAGTTGAGGCTCTCCCGGCTCGAAAGCATAAATTTTCATAAAAATGCCACTGTTCGTCCAAATGAACTTTTCTAATGTATCGCCGACATATGCGCCGGCATCGACAAAGTGATCATTCCCGATATTTACGAATTCAGGAAGGGCGAAATACTGGTTACCCTCCATAACCGAGGCGCAATAAGAATTGTCTCCTGTAAGCATCGTTTTCAGAATTGCATCGTAGCTCAGCCGCGAGCGATCGTCACTCAATAAATTGTTGCGGACATGGGAGATACGATCCATGTTGCTTACTACAAAAAACGAGTCGAATAACAGGTTGTCAATCTCCAGTTCGTCCAGTTGCCTGCATGCGGGGAGCACGTCAAGGCGAGCCGTAATGAGAACAATCGGCGCTGATGTTACAGCAGGATCATGCGGTGGAACAACAGGTATATCATCTATCAGTGTTCCCTGTTTATCAGGATCGTTGTCTGTAAAGCAACGAATATTCATCCCGTGTTTCTTGAGATATCGTGTTGCAACTCGACCTTGGGTTCCTGCACCAAAAATCACAATACCTTCAGCCACGGTGTCCATTACTGCGGCAATGTTCTTTTCCAGGCCTGCACAAAGCTCACTAACCTCTTTCCAGCTTTCAGTTACTTCGTCATGAATCATTCTTTATCCTTAATGTCCTTCGAAAACCGATCCAGACGACTACGGTCTCCCCAAAAGGCCATTGACTCATAGTCCGGATACGCGTAATAGCCCAAATTCAACCTGATTTTCCATCCATTTTCTTTAATCCAGTTTTCTACAAGACTGCGAACCGATGTCGGCTTTCCAGAACAGATATTTACTACGCCAATGTTGGCCCTATTTAAAGCCATTATAACAATATACTTTGCAACATCTTTTACGTGAAGATAGTCTCGTAGCTGCTCCCCACCAGACATATCAAACACCTTATCCCCTCGCTCAACAGATAGCTTCAACTGCGGCCACAGGGATTTTTCGGATTGCCCTTCACCGTACAGATAGAAAAGCCGCGCCCATGTAAGCGCAAATGGTTGGGTTGCACGCAGGTATTCAAGTTGCCGACGGAGGGCATCCTTAGCATAACCGTAGGGATTGTTCGGATGTGTTTCCATTTCTTCTGATAATTGACCCGATTGCATACCATATTCAAAGCAGGTGCCGGATACAACGAGTGCAGAAAGCCCCGCACGGATAAGTTCGCTCAGAAAGTGATACTGCATCGGCAATTCTTGCTCGATGTGATGCAGTGAACGGTAGTTGGGCAGGCCTCCCCAAGATAGGTGAATCAGCACGTCCGGACGGCCCATAAGCTCAAAAGTTTGGTCTGGTGGGTTTGCTAAATCGAGTTGGAATTTCTCGGCCCCAAGGTCGGCTGAATTTGCATTTTCTGTATCTCGAACCAAGGCAACCACATCTACCGAATGCCTCGTTAATTCAGAAAGCACATGCCTTCCTATAAAGCCGGTAGCGCCAGTAACAACAACACGTCTTGTCGCGCCGGTCTTCACCATATTTCGATCCCCTTGAAATTGCGGTCGGTAAAAAGGCAACTCTGGTCTTTGGGGGAAATAACACTTACAGGTAATGGCCACTTGATCGCCAGGGCGGGATCATCAAATCGCAATCCACGCTCATATTCCGGGCTGTAAAATGCGGAAGAAAGATAAATCAACTCGGCATTATCCGTAAGAGACTGAAATCCATGTGCGAATCCATCCGGGATATAAACCATTCGAAAATTGTCTTTGGACAATTTCACATCATACCATCGCATAAATGTGGGTGAACCCGCCCTGATGTCCACCATGACATCAAAGACCTCCCCTTGAACACATCGGATAATTTTTGTTTCACCGGCCGGTGGGAGTTGATAGTGCATTCCCCGGATTGCCCCCTTTTGCCTGGTTACAGAATGGTTGATCTGAACAATCTGCTTATGGAAACCGATTGTGGCAAACTCTTTCTGGCAAAAGGTTCGTGCAAAGAGCCCTCTCTCATCCAGAAACGGTTCAAGTTCAATAACATAGCCTCCGGCTAATGGCGCTTTAACAAAGTTCATTCTTCGGTCCAAAAGATATGTTTCCTTTTTGCATCTGCGATATAACTGTTTATATCATCAAGGCTTAATACATCTTTAGATTCATAAAAAGCTCTGTACCATAGAGCCGTTTTTTTGACTGCGGCACTGCTATCCCACACCGGATTCCATTGCATTATTGTGCGGGATTTTAAGCAGTCGAGCCTGAGCGTGCCCGACTCGTGCGGCTGATTGGGAATCGTGTCGATTTCATAGTCAATTTTGGGCCAAGATATTTTTATCTGCTCTGCAATCTCTTCTACAGTTATATCCCCTTCTTCGAATGGTCCAAAGTTCCATGCTTCGGCAAATTCTTTCTGTCCTTCCAATAGTTTTTGTCCGAGTAGCAAATAGCCGCTCAAGGGTTCGAGAACATGCTGCCAGGGCCGGATGGCCTGTGGGTTCCTGATCTTTACTTTTTTATTCTGGGCTACGGCACGCATCATGTCCGGAATAAGGCGGTCAAACGCCCAATCCCCGCCTCCGATGACATTTCCAGCGCGGCCGCTCGCCAGTAGCGTATGATGGATATTGCCATACTCATGGAGATTAAAGAAAGAATTTCGCCAGCAACCGGTGATGAGTTCAGCGCATCCTTTCGAGGCGCTGTAAGGATCATAACCGCCGACAGGATCAATTTCCCTGTAACCCCAGGGCCATTCTCTATTCTCATAACACTTATCACTGGTGACGTTGACAATGGCGCGAACCGTGCCGCTCGCTCTTGATGCCTCAAAAATGTTGACGGTTCCCATGACATTGCTGGAGAAAGTTTCAATCGGATCTTTGTAAGAAAGCCTGACGACAGGCTGAGCGGCAAGATGAAACACAATCTCTGGTTGCTGCTCGCTGAATACCTGTTTCACTTTTTCTGCATCACGAATATCGCCAATAATGGAGTTTATGCCCATACTGAGTAAGTGGAAATGGTTGGGTTCTGTCGGCGGCGGAAGGGAATAACCGGTGATCTTTGCGCCCATTTGTGAGAGCCATAGTGCCAGCCATGAGCCTTTGAAACCGGTGTGCCCTGTGATAAGAACCCTCTTATTATGATAAATGCGATTAAACATTAATTAGCTCGTAGTTA
>CAZDAB010000219.1:0-5764 GCA_964502855.1 uncultured Desulfobacteraceae bacterium
AAAAGAGATACGGATGTTCCACCTTAAGTTGCCTCCTTGAAAATATGTTTTGTTAGTTCGCACATGGTTGCAAGCATTATACTCGCAACCACAACCGAAAGACCAATAAAAAGACCCAACGGGTCAACATAGTGACCTGATATGAGAATAAATATGATAAGGCCGCTGATTAAAAAGCGGATATAATATTTGGCTAAAACAACTCGATGAGAAGAAAGGCTTGGCGGCCTGAATGCTTTTTTAAGTGTCCGGTACAATAGATGAAAGTTGATGGTAACAATAAGGCCGCCAAAAATAATTCCCCTGGCAAATTCAGGTGGCAAAAGAACAAGCCCGGTAATGCTTGCAACGAAAAATAGAATCCAGTTTGAATGGGTAACAAATTTTAAGAGACGCTGCTGAATTTCCACGAATAATATCCTATTATAGTTTTCTGCTCTTTTTTATTGCAAGCCCAATATTTCTATATCCTGCTGCGATCCCGAGTCCAAGGCAAATAAGCGTAAACCAAGGAGTTGTGTTAAATACCCGTCTGTCAAGGTAAACTCCGACAGCAA
The DNA here is from genome assembly GCA_964502855.1 of uncultured Desulfobacteraceae bacterium. Lineage (GTDB taxonomy): Bacteria > Desulfobacterota > Desulfobacteria > Desulfobacterales > UBA11574 > S5133MH16. The sequence continues at coordinate 558 of CAZDAB010000219.1, forward strand.
GTCCGATAAAAATGGAAAGCGCAACGGACAAGCCGATGCTGCTATAGTATGCCAGTTCCTTTATGGCACGTCTGGTTTCCCTCTTCATGGGAAAGAACACCTTCTTGAACAAGAAAAGACTCTTAAAAATAAGAGCCGGTAAAAACGCATTGCATCTAACACATGAAATTCAGCAAGTCAATGCAAAAAAATATTAAATTTGGTTCATCGCGGATTTGTAGGATAACTGGGTTTGATGTTAAATATAGATTGTTTTTGGTTTCAGGTGTCAGATGTCAGGTTTCAGGAATGAATCCCAGATGGCAGTTGCGTCATTTAATTTAACGTCTTGGAAATTCAACAACTTAATGAAAATATAGGACATTTTTTGAGGCTTGAACGCTTGCCTCGAATATGGAATAATGGAATGATGGAATACTGGAAGGTTGGTTTTTAAAAGGATATTAGCCATTTTTAATTTTATCTTCAACACAAATTTTACCATTAACCCAATATTGCATTATCCCGGAATCCATTATTCCATCATTCCACCATTCCAATTGGGGCGAAGCCCCTAACTTGTTGAGAACTTATGGCTTGCTTAGCAAAATTTCAATAGCTTTAACCCTTAACGCTTACGATTACAGCTTAAGGTACCGTGCATCAAAAACCGGACCGTCGAGACAGGCATGCATATAATTTCCTGATGCCTCTTTCCTTTCCACCGCACACCCAAGGCAAGCCCCCATGCCGCAAGCCATGATTGTTTCGATGGAGATCTGGCAAGGCACGGTATGCTTTTCTGAAATCCTCGCCACACATTTTAGCATCTCCAAAGGGCCGCAGGCGTAAATAATATCCGGCCGATACTTCTCTATAGTTGTTTCAAGGGGATGGGTTACAAAACACCGGTCTCCGGCACTCCCATCGTCTGTCGTTATATGAATTTTCATGCCGATACGCAAAAAATCATCGCTGCACAACAGATCATCCTTTGATCTTCCGCCAAGAAAAACCATGCATTCAGAGGGATCTGTTCCTTTTTTTTGCAGATATGTAGCTAAAAAAACCATTGGGGCAACCCCGATCCCTCCGGCAACAATAAAGATACGTTTATAATGATCTGAAAATATAAACCCATTGCCCAGGGGACCGAGGATATTTACAACATCACCTTTTCGGTGTCCGGAAAGCATTTTAGTGCCCTCTCCCACTACCTTGTAAAGAAGTTCAATCCCTTCTGTCCGACCTTCGGTTTTAATAATTCTGTGTATTGAAAAAGGTCGAGGCAAAAAAGGAGCCATCCGGCCGGGAAAGTGCAGCATGATGAACTGACCGGGTTTTGCGCCTGAATATCCCCTGTGACACGTTAAACCGATTCGGTAATATTCGTCGCCTGCCTTGTTATTCCACAGAACTTTAACTTTTTCCTGATACATATTATAACTTAGAGGATTCGCTCCAATTGGAATAGTGGAATAATGGAGTAATGGAATAATGGGTTTGAAGGAGTTTTTTACAATTAAAATGGTTTATTTCCGGCCTTATCCCCAATATTCCAGCATTCCAGCTTTCCATTCTTCCATTCGGATGGCATAAATAGGTTTTCATTAAAGGACTATTATTTTCAATTGGTTATAGAATTTCCGAGACGTGAACTATTTAAGGCCGATTGCGGATGCAAACCTTCCGGTAGCACCCTCTCCGCGAAATGAAAAAAATCGGTCTGGATTGCATTTTGTGCATAATCGGCTTAAATTCACGTTATCGATCAAAACCCCTGCCTGGCAAAGCTGATCACAGCTTAATGACCAAAAATCAAAATGGTCGTTATCATCCTTGTACTTCCAGTATTTCTTTGGGATCTCTTTTTCGTAGTTCACGAACTCGGCACAGCATGGCCCCAGAGACACACCGATCCCCGCAACAATATCACTGGCACAGCAACCAAAGCTTTCTTTCATTACCTTTATTGTGAGGCCTATGATGTTATTTATACTTCCGAGCCATCCCGAATGAACATTTGCCACAACTTTTTGAACAGGATCATACATAATTACCGATTGACAGTCGGCCACCTGTATTACAAGAATCTTTTTCCGTATATTCGTAACCAGAGCATCCCCCACATGTTTGTGTTCGGAATCCGGATTAGACACGCCAATCTGCTTGCTTAAAATTCCAGATGATTCAACGTCCTCGCAAAAATTAGAATCAAACGTGATAGAGTTTTTATTATCTTTCGAAAATACCATGACTCTGCTTCCGTGAATCTGTTCCGCAAAAACAAGGTCTTCTTCGTTGAGACATTTTGATATTATTTTCCTGTTCCGCCTGACATTCCGATCATCATCACCAACACCGAAACTGATATTTAAGCTTCGAAAAGGACCGGTACTTACACCGGTATTTCGCGTAAAAATTCCATGCTTGATACCGGGAAACTTCGCAAATTTTTCAAATTCTAAGAACGAAACACCATTTCTGTGCGTTATGATCATGCCGTGAACTTCCTTAGCCCACATCCCCAGGGTAACATCTCAATAAATTATGGATCCGGGGCAATATAATCATTTCATACACCAGAACTTATTGAGAAGTTACTCCCTAGTTTGATAACGTTTTGCGATTCTTTGGATGATTCGCGAAGTCGAAATTTCGGGGACTACCGGAACCCTGACCACTTTGCCGCCATTTGCTTTTACAATATCAGCCCCTATTATCTCCGCTTCAATCCAATCAGCGCCCTTTACAAGCACATCGGGCTTTAATTCCTTAATAATTTTTAAGGGATCCGGTTCATTAAAAACCGTAATATAATCGACACACTCCAAACCGGCCAAAACTTCAGCCCTCTGGTTCTGGCTCACGATCGGCCGGCTTTCGGGTTTTATGGATCTTACCGACGCATCGGAATTTAATCCCACCACCAGAACATGCCCTTGTGATCTGGCAGCGGAAAGATAACGCACATGACCCACATGCAGAATATCAAAACATCCGTTTGTAAAAACAATTTTTTTTCCTAATTTGCGCAGGTCATTCACAACTTTTATTAAGTCTTGTAATTTTAAAACTTTAGACGACATATTTTACAATTGAAATATTTATGATTGGAATTCGTATATATTAAATTATCATTCGCCATAACCAATTATGTTAATCTTATTCTTTCAACAAAAATCTTTAGAAGTGGTTTCAAAACCTTCAATCAGGTTCAAAGTCAAGGCGGGGCGATGGATTCAACCGCAGGAATATATTTAATATTTCGAGTATTGAATCCCTCGGTCCAACACAGAAATTGGGCCTGAGGGGAGGTTTTGAAACCACTTCTAATCACACAGCCCGTGCCAGTGTAAGCACATCTACATGCCCGGCCCCGCCTTCTAATAGAACTTTTGCACATTCATTTGCCGTTGCTCCGGTGGTATACACATCATCCACTATCAATATTTTTCTACCGGTGATTTTCGAAGGATCAATTATGTTGAATGCATTCTTAACGTTTGCCAAACGTTCCTTGCGCCCTAAACCGGTTTGGGGTTCCGTCCATTTTCTCCTTGCAAGAACATTTATATCAACCGGCATATCCGGCAATCTGACATTTAGAAATTTTGCAATGCATACCCAGTCCTTTACCATAAGAAATGACGGGTTGAAACCCCGCATTCTCAGCTTTTTTGGATGTAGCGGAACCGGCACGATCAGATCTATATTCATTTTATCCCAAAAACTGATAAAGGCAGCAAAAAGAAGGGTGCCGAGAGGTCGTGCCAATTGAATTTTACCTTTATATTTAAAACAATGTATCACCGCCATCAGTGTGTATTTATAAATCCCTGCTGATCGGGCTATTTGGAATTTCTTTGGTGAATCGAGGCACTCTCCGCAGACGTGATCCTCACCTTGCCTGCTTGTAAAAACCATACCGCATCTGGAACATTTGGGGGATTCAACCGGCAAAAATCCTGATGCGCAGGTCGAGCACAAAAAGGGTGCCATCAATTTATCAAAGACTTTAGGAATATTGCCCAAATAACACTTATCATGGGCGGAAATTAAATCTATTTTTTCGATAAATTTCTGCGCAATGTTTGAACTGTCTGCATCCGTAGCCCCTGGTTTCAAATCGAATATGTGTTGCTGCTCGGAATGAAAAAAAGATCCGCACACCAGACACCGCGTCGGGAAAAGGGCTTGTTTAAAGGCTTTGGCGATACGGATCAACATATTTTGGGCAACGGTTTTATTATCAAGATAAGTGTCGCTGTCTGAAAGCTTCATACATTGCAACCGCTCCCGCCACAGAGACATTCAGGGAATTTACCGGCTCTAGTTGAGGAATGGACATCAAAAAATCGCAATGCTTTTTTACCAGGGGTCGAATCCCCTTTTCCTCCCCACCAATAACAATTGCAATACGACCTGTCAAATCACTCAAAAAAATTGACCTGTCCGATGCTTTTTCCATTCCGGCAATCCACCATCCTTTTTCCTTCAACGCCTCGATTGTGTTTACCATGTTTGTTACCCTTACAAGATGGATATGTTCCAGGGCTCCTGCTGATGCTCTAGATACTGCAGGTGTGGGAGAAACAGATCTGTCCTTTGGAATGATTATACCGTTAACGCCCACACAGATTGCTGTTCTAACCAGAGCGCCAAGGTTATGAGGATCCATGACATTGTCAATCATCAACAGTAAAGGATTTGTATCATCCGGCCGGACATTGTCGATAATATCGGAAATTCCGGATAGTGGGAAACGACTTGTCCGGGCTCCGATGCCCTGGTGTTGATCCGTTCCGGTCAGATACTTTAACTGTGAAGGTTCAACCCGTTCCACAGGAATTTTTTTCGCTTCAGCAAGCGTCGATACACTTTTTAAGCGTTGTGAGATCTTTTTTTTTGCAATATAGATTGCAAAAAAATCTCTACGACCGGCGTTTAAGGCTTCGAGGACAGAATTGATTCCAAAAAGTATCTCTTTTCTCACGATTTTCTTTCAGCGGATCGTTTTCTCTTTATTATGATATTTCTCAATAATGGCTATAAGTTTATCAATTGATGCAGACAGCTGGTCATTAACGACAACATAACGGTAAAAACCTTTTTGGGCCATCTCCTTTTCCGCAGTTAAAAGGCGTCTTTTAATTGTTGACCTGCTTTCGGATCTTCTCATTTCCAGGCGTTTTCTAAGCGTTTCCAGTGACGGGGGCATGATAAAA
>CAZDAB010000220.1:0-5727 GCA_964502855.1 uncultured Desulfobacteraceae bacterium
TTAAAATGCTTCTTGATCTTTTACTTACGCCGCATATTATGTTAGGTTTAAAAGGGGGGCATTAAAATGATAAGAAATAGAATTTGGATACCCATTATCATCCTAGTGGCGTCTTTTATGTGGCACCCTCAGCCCGCCGGATCAACGGAGTCTGTTACAACGAAACACGAGCCCAATCTTATTGCCATCGGCGCTTTTTTCAATGGCACACAATTAACGGTTTCAGGCAAGGTTGCCTCCGAAAATGAAGTGGTGGTGATTGTCAAAGGAAAGCAGGAAGAATTAACAATTAAAAAGAAAGGAAAAGCGCTAGGCCTTTTGTGGATGAATCTGGGGGACGTGCATTTTAAAAAAGTACCGAATCTCTATCTTCTGTATTCTTCCAAGGGGATGATGGAATTGGCCGCGTCGGAGCTAAAAACCTGGGAACAACTGGGAATCGGTTTCGAATCCTTGAAAAAACAGATGGAAATAGAGGCGCCGCAGGCTGAAAGAAAGGACCTGGCCCAAGAGTTTTTGAAATTAAAACAGAATCAGGGACTCTATGCGTCTCACCAGGGCGAAATCAGCTTTGGACAAAAAAGCGGTACAGAAAAATCTTTTAACGCTGCCGTCTGGATACCGCCGCGAATACCTCCCGGTGAGTATCAGGTACAGGTTATGGAAATTCACAATGGGATTACTGTGGGCAACTCCATGGACCGCCTCAAGGTTAAGGAACAGGGAATCCCCTTTATGATATCTTCGCTGGCATTTAATCATAGCCTTTTTTATGGCTTTTTGGCAGTATTGATCGCCGTCGCCGCCGGATTGATGATGGATTTCTTTTTTGGAACCGGCAAGGGTGGAGCGCACTAGAAGCTTTTTACTAAACACCATACAATTGCTGAAATGGATGGTTTTTTATGAGCACGTTTACAAATTGGTTAAAAAAGGTTTTTAGAGACCGCAAAAAATCTGCTCCGCAGGTGCCTTTTACCGTCCTTTTCAGTGTATTTCAGAAAATTCTGGAATACAACAACCAGGTTTTGGAACTCATGGCTGAAATGGGGACCAAGTTAGGTGGCGCTTACATTTTTGACCAGCAATACATCCGTTCGAAATGCCATCATATTGCGGATATAGTCTATAAACTGATATACAACTTAAATGCCATGGCGCCCAAAAAATATCTGAACCTTTATGATGCCTTCGGCGCCATCAACAATGAGATTGAAGAGGAACTCGCCGGCAGACCGGTTATCCCGCAAACGGAATATACCATGCCCTACAGCTTGATAACAGACGATTTTACCGATGTTGTCGGAGCAAAAAACGCCAACCTGGCGGAAATTAAAAACCTTCTCGGTCTGAAGGCACCGGAAGGGTTTGCCATCACCATCCGGGCGTTTAAAGCATTCATGGAGTACAATCGCCTCCAAACGAAAATGGATGCATTAAACGCCGCTTGGCAAAAGGGAGATCCATCAAAAAATCAGTTGGCTGAGGAGATTCGAAGACTCATACTGGAGGGAACGGTTCCCCAACTTTTGGAAAAGGAGATTTATAGCAGCCTGGACAGACTCTATCAGGGCGTAAATCCCGAAGAGATTATGCTGGCCCTTCGCAGCAGCGCTTTTGGCGAAGACAGGGAACATACATTTGCGGGACAATATCTGAGTCTTCTCAATGAACCACGCGGAAATGTTTTACAGGCTTACAAATCCATCCTCGCCAGTCTGTTTTCAGATTCAGTGATGGAATACAGACGACAAAAAGGACTTATGGATTACCAGGAGAGTATGGCTGTCGCATGCCAGCTTATGGTGGATGCCAAAGTGAGCGGCGTTCTCTACACACTCGATCCAAGAGCTCCGGATCGTGACGTCATGCTGATAAACGCAACTTGGGGACTGGGTGCTCCTGTTGTTGCCGGAGAAGTGAGAGCGGATTTATATACGCTGGATAGGGAAGAACCCTATCCGCTAAAATCCTTGGACGTCGTTCGCAAACCTGAACAGCTTGCGCCCAAAAAAGGCGGCGGGACGGACATGCGTATGGTTCATCAAGACCTCCAGACCAAAACCTGTCTGACCGATGAACAGATGAAACAGATCGCCGAAGCCGGCTTGATGATCGAGCGTTATTTTAAAAGACCCCAGGATATCGAGTGGGCCATTGATCATGAAGACAACCTGGTTGTTTTACAAGCCAGATCTCTTAATATTAAGGATAAAGTCTCAAAACTGGTGTGTGACATTTCATCTGTTTTGGATGATTTTCCGGTTATATTCCGAAACAAAGGATCCATTGCTCAAGAAGGAATTTCCACCGGCAAAGTTTTTCTGGTCAAGACCGAAGAGGACCTTGACCGTTTCCCCAGCGACGCTGTTCTGGTTGCTGCATATACCTCTCCCAGGCTGGGAAAGGTCATTAAAAAAGCCCGCGCCATCATAACCGATGTCGGCTCCCCCACCGGTCATATGGCAACCATCGCCAGAGAATTTCGAGTACCGACCATTGTGAATACAGGTATTGCCACACAGCTTTTGCGTCCCGGTCAAATGATCACTGTGGATGCACGGGAAAATGTGGTTTATGAAGGAGCGGTTAAAGCCCTGTGTTATTACGAGTTCGCCGAGGAAACCTTTGAGACGACATACGAATATCGCTTACTGCAAAGAGTTCTGAAAAAAATTGTGCCATTGAACCTGTTGAATCCTTCCGAAAAAAATTTTACACCGTCAGGATGCAAAACTCTGCATGATATTACGCGGTATGTACATGAGAAGGCTGTGTCAGAGTTGATCGAACTGGAATATGCCAAAATCGGTGACACAGCCAATTCAGGAAGAAAATTGAAATTCGATATCCCCTTAGACCTTATTTTAATCGATATCGGCGGCGGCATCAGCGGACCCGCAAGTGTTTCAGAGGTTAAACCTCATGATGTCATCTCCGTCCCCATGAAGGCATTTTTGAAGGGACTTTCCGTTCCCGGTGCATGGGATACGGAGCCGATGTCCGTGGATTTCGGCAGTTTTATGTCGAGTCTGACCCGAACGTTTTCATCTTCCATGGCAACGCCAAAATATGTCGGACAGAATCTTGCGGTTTTATCAAAAGAATATGTCAACATTAACCTGAGGCTGGGATATCATTTCAATATGGTTGTCGCCTATATCAGTGAAAATTTGAATGACAATTATGCCTATTTTCGATTCCTTGGCGGTGTAACCGATATATCGCGCAGATCACGCAGGGCAAAACTGATGGCGGAAATTCTGGCAAAGCACAATTTCCGCGTCGATATTCGAGGGGATCTGGTTACTGCCAGAATTAAAAAATTAGAACTTACGCTGATGGAAAAAAAAATGAAAATTCTGGGGTTATTGGTTGCATTTACGCGTCAGCTTGATGTTAAAATGAACCATGAACAGGAAATTGAAAGACTTAAAAACGTCTTCCAAGATCTGAAAAATGATCATATCAAATAAAATGTAATCTAAGGGAGGTATCATGGGCGACGAACAAAAAACAAAAATCCTTATTCTGGATGACGAACCGATTGTCCTGAAACGTTTAAAGCCGGCACTGGAAAAGTCAGGATATGAAGTTGAAGCCTTTTCTCGAAGTCTGGAAGCCTCGAACCGGATCATTGAACAAGATTTCGATATTGTTATCACCGACCTTAAAATGGAAGGGCTCGACGGTATGGAATTTTTAACCCGGGTAAAGGACCGATCTCCTGTAACCGAGGTTATTGTTATCACCGGTTTTGCCACAATGGAAACCGCCAAGGAATCTTTCAAAAAAGGGGTTTTCGATTTTCTGGCAAAACCCTTTAAACTGGGTGAAATTAAAGAAGTTGTCGCCAAAGCGGAAACCAAGATTAAAGGAAGCAGATAACTGTTCAACCGCGCGCCTTGAGGGACACTTTTTAAGATCTGGATATTTAGTAAAGGGGGGAACACCATGTTAAGAACGCTGGTTTACCTCGATGCAGACTTGGCATCGAGTATTGCACTCAGGTATGCCTGTCAATTGACCCAAGTTATTGACATGAAACTGCATGCCGTTCATGTGGAGGAGCCGGATCACGACGGCCATGCACCGGGCACCGGATGGGTTCGCCGAACCTGGGAAAGTGCGATGCTAAAAACAGGGGAATTCGAGATTGCACAATTGATCAAGGCGGAGAAATCTTCATGCCCGATGCTCGGGGCCCCAAAAATGCTTGTCGGAGATCGCGAAAATGAAATTCTTCGTGAAATACAAAGGGAATCGTATGATCTGTTTGTGGAAGGATCACTCCACAGCTTTACCGCCAAAAAGCTCTACGATAAAATACATTCCCGGCTTTACAGGCATATTCCCTGCCCGGTCATCGTTGTTAAAAACCTGGTCAATTTGGAGAAAATTGCGCTGATTGTAAGAGATGAAATAGAGTCTAAAAAACTTGTCTCCATGTTTTTGAAAATTTTTAGCGGCGCGAAGCTCAACCTCGACCTGATTTATTGTGAATTTCAGGAACCCGGGAAACTCTCCTCTAAAGGTAAAGCGGACGTGAATGGGACATTAAATGCTTTTGAAAAAATTCTAATTGAACAGAATTGGCACCCCGAAGATTGTCGGAAGATTCAGGGTGCGCCGGAAGAAATCGGTGATGTGCTGCGTGACTATGGGATGGTAGCGTCTCCACTCCATCACTCCATAAGCAAAAAAAGCAACTGGTTTCAATTGTTGAGCCATATCCCGTCTCCGATTCTTATTTTCTGGCAATGAACAAATGAATAAAAAGCAAGAGAGGTTATTATGAGAATTCTTGTAGCGGTAGATCAACATCCTTACAGTGCCCACGCCGTCAAAGATGTGGCCAAACTGGCCGGGAACACATGGGCGGACGTAACGTTGGTTGGGGTCGGCCCTAAAGTGACGGACATCGGTCAGCCATCGAATAAGGCTGGAAAAAAACACCCTTTAACCGAAGAGTTACGGAATTATCGCCGCAACTTTCTTGACCATTTTGAAAAAGCAGAGTCCCCTTATGAAAAACGGGAGTGCAACTATGAATTTGTCGAAGTTAAAAGAGGAGTTTGGGAAGAGTTGTATGTATGCCGGGGAGCCAGGAAAGATTTGAAAATATTGTTAAGATCTGGTAATCCGGTCAAAGAAATATTGGCCCAATCTCAGGAAGATGATAGTGATTTGATTGCCATGGGATGCTACAAAGCAGGAGATTGTCAGTGGGAAGGAGCGGTTAATCTTCCTCAAAAGGTCGCCAATAGTGCAGCATGTTCGGTTCTTGTTATTAAAGAAGAGAAAAAAATCCGCAAAATTGCATGTTGTCTGGACCAGGAAAATATCAGCCAAAAATCGGTTGAGATGATCAACCAGATGGTGACACTGTATCAAACAGAATTGGAGATTGTGGGGTTAACGGATGGGACAAAACTGAAACCCATGGTTGAAAAAAATTTAAATGCCATCTTGAAATATTATAACGCTCGACAAATCAAGGCTTGGATTAAACTGGTGGACGCTGTTTCACTGGCATCATTCATATCACAAGAAGCCAGGCGGTCTATGATGGCGTTGTGGATGGGGGAACACTCCTTACTGTCCAAAATGTTCCCCCGGGGCAAAGTGGACAAGCTTATTCAGGGGAGTGAATCTTCTGTACTTTTACTTAGATAGTGCCTGAACGAAAACTGTCTTTTTCGCCAATATCTGCGTCAGACTCAAATT
>CAZDAB010000221.1:0-5664 GCA_964502855.1 uncultured Desulfobacteraceae bacterium
TGTAGCTTAATTTAAAACCGGAATCCTCCAGTTCACGCTGAACCAAGACACAATGAGCATTGATGTGCTGGTTAATGGATAGCGTCTCAAAATAATAGAGATTCCTATAAGATCTTAGAGTTCCCACAATTCAAATACTTCGCGAACGATGAGGGACAATCTTAAGTTTAAAAATAACATAGAACTAAATATCGGTAAGTGAGGGGGAATATGAAGATAGGCAAAACAGAGCTTAACAAACCAGTTGCTAAAAATGAAGATGGTGAATTCTTAACTCTAAAGGAGTTACTGGAAGGAAAGATTATCATCAAAGATGAAATGGATCCTGAAGATTACAGGGATCTATCGATTGCTCGCTATGAAATGATGGATTCGAGCAAGGCCATTGTAATTGGAGGTGTATCTTATACCAAGGATCAGATTATTGAGAAAGTTAAGAAAAAGACTGAAGTAGGAGATAGATTTGTAGAAATGCAAGCTAGATTTATTCGGATGCTTATAGACAAGAAGGAGGAAATAGAGATTGCTTGATTGGAAAGTCCCAATATTAATTCGATTATATGGGGGTTGTTATGAAAATAGACAAAAGAGAATTAGATAAACCAATTGTTAAGAAGACTGATGGAACCTTTGCAACTTTGAAAGAAATAATGGCGGGGCCTGTTAGAGTCCAAGCAGAATTAGGCCCCGAAGATCACAAAGATCTGGCTATAGCCAGATTTGAAAAGATGGATTCAAAAAAGGCTTTTTCTGTGGTTGGAAAAGGAAGTTTTACGAGGGATCAGATATTGGTGGAAATTAAAAGAGATACTGAAGTCGGGAAAAGGTTCGTAAAGATGCAGGAGAAATTTATAAGGTATCTTTTGAACAGAAAGGAGGAAATCGATGTCACTTAACATTCTCGAAGCAGAATCTAATTATGAAGATGTAACGTATATAGGATATAGTTTTCGGGTAAGAAAATATGTTTATCCGTATTTCTTACAAAAAGACTATGATCTGCTGTCACTATTTGGGAATGATGCCATAAGAGAGAAATTCTCTTCTTATTGTCTCTTGCCAGATGTTGTCTATATCTCCGGTTTTGGACATGGCTATGACAATCTCTTCACTGGGCAACATGGTGAGGTCTTATGGAAAGTGGGTTCTTATGATCCAAGAGAGGCGCAAGGGAAAATAATCCACTTAATGAGCTGTTTGACTGCCAGAAGACTTGGTCCTGATCTTGTTGACAAAGGAGCCCGAGCCTATTTTGGATACGAGGAAGAGTTCACTTTTATGCATACACTAGGAATAACGGATCCCTTGGAGGATCCAACTGCAGATGTGTTCTTTGAATGTAATTCCCAGGTTGACCGCCTTATCGCAGATGGCCTGCCTGCTGGAAGAGTGTATGATGCTACAAAAGAATTGTTCAGAGAAAAATATGAGGACTTCCTGGCCAGAGATAGCGATGTTGCCATGACCCTCCTCCATGATCATGATTGTTTCAGAATGTATGGCGATCAGGAAGCCAGTTTGCCTACTGATGTTACCAAGGAACTTAAACTTAATACTTCAGTCTCCGGCAACCTAAGTAAAACGGGTGACAGTAGAGACTTTGTTTTGAAGGGGGTTAAGCAAGGAGAGAAACTGACTTTCACATTGAACGGACCGGGTGATAGTGATTTCGATCTATATGTGAGAATAAACCAAGAACCAGAATTGCGCAAATTCGACTACAGGGGCTACACAGAATCATCCAATGAAGAGATTACTATTGAGCCAACGGAAGAAGGGGACTATTATGTGAGGGTCCATTCCTACCATGGCATGGGGCCCTTTACAATCAAAGCTTCTGTTCCAATGGCGCCAGAAGGTGAAGAAATTGAATTGGAAAAGCTAATTATTGGAACATTGGGATCAAAAGATGACAGTAAGAAGTATGTAGTTAAGGGTGTAGATGGCGGAGAGGAGCTGTTTGTAACATTAGATGGCCCCGAGGGCGCTGATTTTGACATCTATGTAAAGTCTGGATCACCTGCAACTTTAGATGACTATGACGTTAGGGGATATACAGGTTTGCCTGATGAGAATGTAGTTATATATCCAACTATAGAAGGTGACTACTATATAACTGTCCATTCTTACAGGGGATCAGGCGAGTATAAACTTAGGGCGTCTCTGTAAATGTTAATCAAGTAAGGAGGGAGGAGCGCTGAAAAGCCCCGTTCTTTTTGTGTTGGGGTCGCCCACGGTAACCAAATGAAATTATGGAGATAAAGGTCGATTTTAAGGCTATATTTGGTCTCAAACGGCCCATTTCGTATCCCAGATGCGTTTAAATTTGACGGCTTTTTGTTAAGCTCTTTTGAATTTATTTCGAAATGTTCCCATGGAACGAGCCCATGTGAACTCACGCCCTATGCAGCCGAAATGGTGGAGCAGCCCTTCAGAGGTCTCTTGAGAGTAAGCGTGTCATCTTGATGCTGGCACACAGTCTGAAAAGCGTGACTGTCTGGGAGCAGTGACTTAAAAACCTATTTAAGGTTTAAGACCTATCGGTCATCAACCTTGAGAAAAACCTATCGGCCGCGTTCCGTGTGGCCCACACTGCTCCTTGTTTTTCATCTCATGTTCTGGCCGACATTGGGGACAGAGCCATATTTTTCCTGATTGTTTTATGGATTCTGCTTTTTGAGTAAAATTAAATCGATCGAGGACAACACAATGCAAAACAACGGAACTATGATGCAATATTTCCATTGGTATTACGGAAACACTGCCGCTGACCCCGACCTTTGGGAGAAGGTCAAACAGGAGGCGGCCGATCTTTCCGATCTCGGGATTACGGCCCTCTGGTTGCCGCCGCCCTACAAGGGCACTGCCGGGGTGCACGATGTGGGCTACGGTATTTATGACCTTTATGATCTGGGCGAGTTTGATCAAAAAGGCAGCGTGCGGACAAAGTACGGGACCCGACAGCAGTACTTGGACGCCGTTAAGGCCGCGCACGAAGTCGGTATCCAGCTCTACGCCGATGTGGTGCTCAACCACAAAGCCGGCGCGGATGACACCCAATGGGTCAAAGCGGCCCGCGTTCATTATGACAACCGCAACTTCAGGTATGGCGAAGAAACTTGGATCGAAACCTGGACCCAATTCAACTTTCCCGATAGGGCCGGGAAGTACTCGGAATTTAGGTGGTCCTACCGTCATTTCGACGGTGTGGACTGGGCCCACAATTTGGGCGAAAAAGCGATTTTCAAATTTCTGGGCCTCGGCAAAGACTGGGAAAAAATGGTCTCAGACGAACACGGCAATTATGATTACCTGATGTTCTCGGACCTGGACATGAATCACCCTGAGGTGCGCACCGAGTTGGCGCGTTGGGCCAAATGGTTTATCCACACCAGCGGAGTGGACGGCTTCCGTCTCGATGCGGTCAAGCACATCCAATTCAGCTTTTTCAGAGACTGGCTCTTCTTTCTTAGACGGGAATTTGACCCCAAAGAGATATTTGCCGTGGGCGAATACTGGAGCTCACAGGTCGAAGCGCTCGAATACTACCTGGAAAAGACAAGAGGCATGATGTCCCTGTTCGATGTTCCGCTACAGAAAAGTTTTTATGATGCTTCCCGAACCCCAAACGGACAGTTCGATATGCGCCGGCTTCTGGACAATACCCTTGTCCGGAGGCATCCGAGGCACGCCGTGACCATTGTAGATAATCATGACACCCAGCCGTGCCAGGCCTTGGAGCGATGGGTGGACTGGTGGTTCAAACCATTGGCCTATGCCGTCATCCTCTTGCGGCAGGAAGGGTATCCTTGTGTCTTTTATCCGGACTACTACGGTGTTGAATACGACGATTGCGGCCAGCATATCATTCTTGCGCCGGTGCCCGGACTGCATGAAATGATCGATGCCCGAAAGCGCTTGGCGTACGGTCTGCAGCGCGATTACTACGATCATCCGGACCTTGTAGGATGGACGCGTCAGGGAGATGCGGATCATCCTGGATCGGGGTTGGCCGTGCTATTATCCAATGGGCCGGGCGGCGGCAAATGGATGGAGGTGGGGAGTGCACATGCCGGTAAAACCTTTCACGACACACTCGGCAACCATCCCGGGGCCGTAACGATCAATGAGTACGGTTGGGGAGAATTCAAGGTGAACGGCGGCTCGGTCTCCGTGTGGGTAAAAGATTTTTAATTGTCTCGTGGCAAAAAAATGCAATATCGTCGACCCTTTTTTTTGGTCGACCGACCGTTGATTTGATGGTTAACTTCAAAACTGATCACATATCAACGGGCGGTTATTCATCTTTAAGGCTAAATTTGGTTGTGAATTCAAATTACAAGTTTAACGGTATCCTAATTCTTGGAAGAGTGGGCTTCGAGCCATTCGACCCGTCGCCGCTGAGATTAGAACGTTGATGATTGATATTCGAGGTGTAAATATTAAAAATAGAGCAATCAAATAGTTTGCCGGCAAGGCTGATCGGTCTTTGACGCCGTCAGCAGGGGCGCAAATCCTCTTAGGTCCGGCGATAATAATTTTAAAAGGTTAACCATGATTCCGGTTAGCCTTTTTTCTTTTTACGTTGGAGTGCCGGTTTTAATCTTTTTTTGGGATTGCCTTGGTTTTTTCTTTGCAGACTCCGCAGATGGTGCAGGATTCCATGGGGCATGGGGGAGAGGTTTTGCCCTGCAGGGCTCTTTGGTACTCTTGTTTGAGAAACGACTTGTTGATGCCGTGATCAATAAAGTCCCAGGGGAACAATTCGTCTAAAGAGCGCTCCCGAAGCACGTAAAAATCAGGGTTTACGGGAGATGCTTTAAAGGTTTTGGGCCAATTCCCCCGGTTCTTATGGGCCAGGGATAATATCTGGGCCACCTTACGGTCTCCCCGTGACAACAGGGCCTGAATATAAGCCCATCGAGGGACGTCCGCATGCACCCGAACATTTGCCACTCTTTTAAGACCTTGTTTTATTGTTTTTATTTTGTTTTTCAATGAACGAATATCATCCATGGCCACCCATTGAAAAGGGGTAAACGGCTTGGGAACAAAACTACTCAGACTGACGGTTATTTCTCCGATACGTTTTCTAACTCTGCTCGATTTGAGGAATCTGTGCTTTATCTGTTTACAAAGTGTGACGATGGCTTCAACATCATCCATGGTTTCCAACGGGAGTCCCACCATAAAATAGAGCTTTAAATTGGGTATGCCTTCAGCCACGAGCGTTTCAGCAGCGTTGAGGATATTTTCTTCAGTGATGCCCTTATTTATGATGTTGCGCATGCGTTGGGAACCCGCATCAGGTGCGATGGTTGCGGTTTTGACTTTGCTTTCCCTGAGTACGGACAGGAGATCCGGGGAGAGGGCGTCCGCTCTAAAAGAACTGAAAGATATTCTGATATTCTTTTCGAACTTCTGGTTGCAAAGCTTATGGAGCTCAGGATGATCCGAAACCGCAGCGCCGACAAGGCCGATTTGGTCGGTCATTGAAACGCCGTGTTGCATACAGGTTTCAAGAAGCGAAAAAGGCCTGAATCTGGGCGGTCTGTAAACAAATCCCGTGCTGCAAAATCTGCATCCGTGGGCACAGCCTCTACCAACCTCAATCAAAAATGTACGGTCGAAGGTGGTATCCGGGGTTAATACGGCACTGCAAGT
>CAZDAB010000222.1:0-5662 GCA_964502855.1 uncultured Desulfobacteraceae bacterium
TTTTCGATTTTTGGATATGGTATACCGGTGGCGATATTTTCAGGTATGATCCGGTTAAGCGTCAAAAAATGGTAAAATTGCCTTAGGGTCCAGACCCGGGATTTTGTGACATGAATTGAGGGGGCATTGTAGTCGGCTGCAAAATCGATTAGATGCCGATAGCGAACTTTTTTAACAGACCGAATTCTTTGTATTTTTAGAAAGTTTGCTAATTCGTTGAGCCTGATGGTTAAAGCCTGGATGGAACGTGCCGAGAAATCGACCAACTGACAGTATGCAACCCTAATTGATCGAAAGTCGAGGATGCCCCAGATTTGAGGCATCAAGGGCGACGCCGTAGTCATTTACTGCGAGCCCTTGATAACGAAGGAGATGGGGTATCATCGGCTTTCCTGAAAGGTAAACAAAATGGGATTTTTTAATAGATTTATATCTCTTTTATAGAAGAGTTATGAAAACGCATCTGAATGTGAAAGAATGAATGATAAATCGAATACATAAAACATTTTTCCCATTTTGTTTACGATCATTTAGGGTGCAAGAAACTGGCTGCAATACCGATTGAGCATGATGCCGCCTCCTTGTCGCGCCATAGCTTTTCAGCAAAGGCGGACCGTTGATCATGCTCCATCATTAACCACCCATTAATAAAAGGCAAATTGCGCTAACTGCGGGGTTTGTTGGTTTTACAACAGGTCTTCTAACTGGTGTGCAACAGCAATGATCCTTTCGACATTCTGGTAGTGTCTACGCATGATGTTTCAACATGTCCACCAGCAGCTTTTCGGCAAGCTTGATTTCCCTGGCTCTTCCCAAACGAAGAGCATCAACCAAACCCAAGGCCGCATATAATCTTTCGTCTTTCATGGCAACTTCGGGTATGGATTTGTAAAGTGGTGAAAAACTAATCCCTCTTTCGTGGCCTTTGGGGTAAGGCCAGACGTAGATTTCCTCCAAGTCGTATGCCAAATGATTACGTAATGCCGGAGAAGCAAAACCGGTTGGGATGCCCCGGGTCATGGTCCCAATGTCAAGTGGAAACGAGTATTTTACCCCGTGGATCAAAAACTCTTCCAAGGCTTTTCGCAGAGGCAGTTTGCGGTTGGGATCGAAAAGGCGCGCCTGGGAGGCACGCTTTACCCCACTGAAAGCCATGGATGGACTCATACCCAGTTCATAAGCTATGGTATTATACGACCAATCTTGAGAGGTGGACAGGGCTATCTTTATCATGATCAGTATATCTTGGGGTAACAAATTCATAACCCATTCTACATTCTAGAATCTAGAATAGGTCAAGCAAAAAATTCATATGTCTTGTTTAATGGTAGGCATATAGAATACGCTCTGCAGGAACATCATCGAAACTTTCTTACCCTGTGGAATCTGAAAAAATCCCACGGGAACTTGTTACGCAGTCCCTTATCAGGGATTTCACCGGCTAACCCCAATCTCATCCTCAATTTGCCGACAATGAAGATCGTCCGAAATGATCTTGCCGCCATTTCCGCCGTCATTTCACCCCGACCGGTTTTTTCTTTTCACCTCCCGCCATGGTCTTCAATATCTGCCGGATTTGATCCAATTCCTCGCCGTACTTGCCCCAATCGGCCTGTTTGAGATATTCCAGCGCCTTGTTGTAGTGATTGAGCGCCTCTTGGGCCATGGAAGAAAGCGGACCGGCGGGCAGGCCGATGAACGCTTTTTGTTGTTGTTTCTCCGGCACGCCCTCTACAGAAAAGACCGCACGCAGTGCTGTATCTAGGTCCTTTTCCATTTCCAATTGACCATTTTGAACGACGATCACCCGTTTCAACTGCGGCATCTGGCTCTGTTCCGACTGGAGATACACGGGCTCTACGTATAAAAAGGAATGGGCGATGGGGATGATGAGCAGATTTCCTCGAATCACGTTGGAGCCCTGCTGGCCCCACAAGGTCAGCTCCGAAGATATGCTCGGCTGCTGGTTGATCCGCGCCTCTATCTGCATGGGACCGTAAATCAACTTCTCTTTGGACAGCGTGTAAATCAAAAGTTGCCCATAGTTGTCGCCATCGCACCGGGCGCACATCCAAGCGACCATATTATCTTTTTTCGACGGCGTCAACGGAAGCATCAGGATGAATTCTTCTGATTCGGCATCCGGCAACCTCATGATGATGTAATACGGCAGTATGGATTGCTGTTTATTCTCATAAATTTCCTGAGGGATGCTCCATAAATCCTCCCGGTTGTAAAAAACCTGCGGATCGGTCATATGATATGTCGCATACATTTGTGCCTGGATGATAAACAGGTCCATGGGATAACGGATATGTGCCCTCAGAAACGCAGGCATGTCCTTTGCCGATTTGAACAAGACGGGAAATATCTTACTGTAGGTCTGAACGAGGGGATCCGAAGGATCGATGATGTAGTAAGATACGTCCCCATTATAAGCGTCGATAACGACTTTGACCGAGTTTCGGATGTAATTGATTCCACTTCTATCCCGGCTCAGATTCACGGGTTCCGAATAAGGAAACATGTTGGTGGTCGTATATGCATCATGAATCCAATATAGATGACCGTTCTGGCCCACTACCATATAGGGATCCGAATCATACGCCAGAAAAGGTGCTATTGTCCGGTCCCTGTCGGTAATGACTCGGTGGAACATGACGCGGCTCTGATCCGTGATGTATCGGGACAGAATAATATTAAGATCGGACAAATCCAGACTGTAGACCAGTCTTCGGAAGTAGCTGGAAAGCTGCACGCCGCCTTTTCCTTGATACGTGGCATACACATTTTGATTGCCCTTGGGATAATCGAATTCTTTGGTGGTGGTATGGACGATGGTAAATCCATCGGTTTCTTCACCATAATAGATTTGGGGCTGTGTGATGGTTATGGAAGTGCTGGATCGGGGCGGGATGTCCTGGACGATGAATTTGGGCAAACCGTCCGGGGTGACTTCATTGACGGGACTCATGACCACCCCGTAGCCGTGGGTGTAAACGAGGTGCATATTGACCCAGGTTCTTGCACGCTCGGGGAGCTGCGTCGAGGGCAGTTCCCTCATGGCAAGCGCCACTTGCGTGTATTTGTTTTGAAAATGGTAGCGGTCCACATCCACGCTGTTAAAATCGTAGTACAGTCTGATTTCCTGTAGTTGCTTATAGGTTTGAATCAACGGCCGACGATCCCATAAGCGGATATTATGGATGGTGGATTCGTTTTTCATGATATCGCCGTAGGACATGCTGTCCTTTGCCGGAAACAGCTCCTCCCGGGCCTTATCGAGGCCATAGCCGAGACGGGAGAACTTGATGTTATTCTTTATGTAGGGTGCTTCCTTGGCCAGTTCATTGGGTTTCACCACATATTGTTCGATAATTGCCGGATAAATCAAGGAAAAGCCGACGAGAACCACAACATATATTCCGATGACATATGCCAACCATTTCCATCTTTTCAGAACGGGCATGGCGAACAACAAAATGGCCATGAGAACGCTCAAAATCAACAGAACCCGATAGGCGGGCATCTGTGCATGAACATCCGAGTAAATGGCCCCGTAGGCGACGCCGCTGTTGGAATACATCAAACCGTAAAGTTTCAGCCAGTAGGACCAGGCCATCCTCAGCGCGAACAATCCACCCAGCACCACCAGGTGCGCCTTTGCCTTGGAATCGATATAGAACCGCTTTTCCTGAACCCTTAAGGTTACGGCCTGATCCAGATAGTAGGATAAGCCGACGGCGACGATCATAAAGAATAGTGCAAGTGAGCACCATTGCTGCAAAAAATTAAACAGCGGAAGCTTGAAGACATAGAATCCGGCATCTTTGGAAAAAATGGGGTCCGCAACCCCGAATTGAGATTGGTGCAGGAACTGCAAAAAGGTCATCCATGAATTGGATGCGCTCATTCCCATGATGCCCGACAAGAACAAAACGATAAGCCCCCATACATAGGGAGCATATCTGTCATGAAAAAGAATTTCGAGGGATGTGACCGGTGATTGAGGGGAAACCGCCCTGAGAGATCGAGACGGCGCCCCCCATCTTCTGGCGATGAAAATGTTCACCCCTCCCAAAATGGCGAAGATGAGGAAAAATACTGCAAAGGCTAAGACCTTTGCCCACAAAACCGTCGTAAAAACTTGCGAAAAGCCCATATTTTGGAACCAAAGCCAATCGCCGTAGTAATGCATAAATAAGCTCAGCACCGCCAAAGCGATAATTACCAGCCCTCCAACAACCCATAGCCCTTTCTTCAGTTTCATGAGGTAGCCTCCGGAATGCTAAATTGATAATCTGAATTATGCGGCACTTTTCCCAAAAACCAGTTCCGCATGGCCATTTGCCAATTTTCGGTCAAATTCTCTCCCTTCAAAGTGGATATTTGTTTTGGAAAAGCCCAAAACACCATCATACCGCTCCAAAACCTGCTTGAATCCAACTTTTTCGTGCGTTTTGAAAATACCTCTCTTACCAGATCTTCGCAAGATATTTTTCAGTGTCTGCTACCTCAGCACTGCCAGCCAAGCACAGCCCGATAATGGTGCCCCAACGGAAAAGCTGACGCCACATGAACATGCCAACGCCTGGCGTGATAGACGATCCGGCCGCCCGCTTTCACTAATCTCGTAATGATCCATTCTATAGACCGGCGCGCATCTTCACCCCACAAATAGAATCGACGAATCAAGTGCAGCAGGTTGTAGGCGAGAAAGCTTATTTTCAGCGGAGCTTCATTCGCTGGGAAACGGTGACAGCTCGTCTTGTCCCAACGCAAGGTGTTTTTGCCTTCTTTGATCCTGTTTTCAACATCCCCGCGCCCATTATACACTTTTACTACTTTACTTGCTGCAAGCCTTGAATTGCTGGATTTGGGGTCGGGCCACGTTAAGTGTTTGAAAATTTGCTAAAAGATTCTAAAAATGACCGTTTTTTGGTTTTAACCATACTATTTGGGGTAAAAAATAATAGGTCTAAGGATTTTTTTTGAAATAATATTTAGAGCTTAAAAGGTCCTTTTAGGGGGCAAAAAAAGTTGTTTAAGACGATTTCGGGGCGTGTTTTATGCTTCTTTTACCGTTATTATAGATGGTTACCATGGTCCGACCCCCGATGCAGCGTGCAGGCGCAGATATTGGCGGAAAAGACAGTTTTCGTTTAGGCACTAAATAAGCAAAACCTATGCCAGGTGTCTTTTATAGGCGATTCTGTTTTAAATACTATTTATTTTAATAAGTTAGTCAGATCTCTCCGATTTTCTCCCCTACATCTCAAATGGGTAAATATTGCCAAAACAACTTAAGCATATGGCAAAATTGACGTTGTTGAAATGATGTGACCGCCAGCTATCACTCGCAAAAAGTTAATGCGGATTTTAAGTAGTGTCCATCCATAAATGCGGATTTTTGTTCAAGATCAAGGCATGCGAAAAAAATAACCGCAGACATATAGTTGATATTTCGAGGATTATTTTTTGAGCATAACGCAGAGATTGGGCAAAAAGACCATTTATGGATGGACACTAGGTAACATTTGGTGTTGATAGATCAAACCGAATAGTTTATGCATCTTTTTGAATTCACCATGGTCAAAGGAGCTGATGTCGATAACATGGACTTTACAAGAACACCGTGTTTAAGAAACACTCGATTTACTGA
>CAZDAB010000223.1:0-5646 GCA_964502855.1 uncultured Desulfobacteraceae bacterium
TCCTCAAATACGTTCAGCTCGGCGATAAAGAGAAGGTATTGAAGGCATCGACGTGTTGGATATGCGCCTCCTGTGAGACGTGTGCGACCCGCTGTCCCAATGAGATACCGATCGTAAAGCTCATGGACCTCCTGCGGCAGGAGGCGGTGGAGGAGGGGGTGGTGACGGAACAGGGGCCCAAGGTCAACGACGCATTTCTTGCGGCGATACGGAACCTGGGAAGGGTGCATGAGCTCTCGCTGATTATCGATCTGAAACGAAGGACCGGCGGGCTCTTTAAAATCAATCCGGATGAAATCCGTCTGGGCATGGGGATGTTCCGCCACGGCAAGCTGAAGCTCCTCCCGATTAAGATAAAGGACACAAAAACCATTAAGAAACTCTTTTCCCGATTGGAGAAGCAGAAGTGAAGATAGGATATTTCCCGGGTTGTTCCTTGGAGTCTACGGCCATAGAGTACGACCGGTCATTGCGGGCCGTTGCCGCACAGGTCGGTGTGGAGCTGATTGAACTCCCTGACTGGAACTGCTGCGGCGCGTCTTCAGCCCACGCGGTGGATCCCGTATTAGCAGTCGCCCTTCCGGCGCGCGACCTGATGATCGCCGAAGACATGGGGTTGGATATCACCGTACCCTGTGCCGCCTGTTTCCTCCGCCTTATGGAAGCTCAGAAGCATCTGAAGGAAGACCCCGCTTTGAAGAAAGAAGTAGAAAAAGATCTGGAGAAAAAGTACAAGGGTACTGCTAAAGTCTATCATCCCTTGACCGTCTTCTCGCAAGCGGCGGTAAAGAAAAAGATCAAGGGAGCGGTGGTCAATAAACTGAAGGGATTAAAGGTCGTCTGCTATTACGGTTGTTATCTGGTGAGGCCGCCGGAGACAACGCACTTTGATGACCCAGAAAACCCCATGGTCATGGATGAACTGATGGCCCTGACCGGGGCGGAGGTCCTCGATTGGGCATGGAAGGTGGACTGCTGCGGTGCGGGCCATGCCCTGCTGCGTCCCGAGTGGGTCGAGCGACTGGTCGGCGAGATCGTGGAGGGAGCGCGTAAGGCCGGTGCCCACGGCATCGTCGCTGCGTGCCCCCTGTGTCAGGCCAATCTGGAGACACGCCAGAAGGGCCCGAACGCATTACCTATCTTTTATTTCACCGAACTCCTTGGTCTCGCCATGGGCCTGAAAAAAGAGGCAGAGGGGTGGTGGAAGAAGCACCTGATATCGCCGAAGAAAGCAATTTCGCAGCAAGCATAACGGCTGAACTGTACGGTGGCTGTAAGCCATCCGCACGAGTGATTTGTTACACATTATTTTTTTCATTTTTTCAGGTTTGATAGTCTTGCAATAGGATTTTTTTCATTTTCAATTTCGTTTCTTATCGCACCAAGCTTAATCTGTTTTATAATATATGATGTAAAAAAACCCATGCCAATCGCCAAAAGGAATAAAAAAACCGAATATCCAACCGGCTGCCGATCGATCTGAGAGAATAAAATAACCATCAAAATCCCGACACACCACCCCCATCCACTATATGTCTTATTCTCTATCAGATGTTCTTCTGATTTTAGTGTATTAAGAGAATTATTCTTAACCTTTACCCAGTCCTCAATATTCCTATTATAAGCCTCCACGCCTTTTTTATAGATATCATTGGCGAGACGTTCTGCTTTCAAAAGGTCAAAATAGCTGTTGTTGACGTATAATCTATCTATTCCATCTATTCCAGCATCAAGAGAACCAAGGTCTTTTATATACTGAGATAAATCCGTTATTCTTACTTCTTCCGCTACATCTCTGGCAGACTTAAAATCCTTTCGGAGCGACGTGAGTTTTTTCCTTAGTTGTTCAACTATTTGTCTTTGTTCATCCCGCAAATTTCTCTTTAACTTTTCTTTCTCCTGCTTAACATTTGAAAACCTCTCATCCCTGTCAGCCGTTATTAAGAAGATGGAATCCTTTAAGACCGCCTGCCTCAAACAATTTATGGATTCGTCTGTATGTCTGGTCATTGCAGCGTATGCGGCATAGTTATATAAATTGTGCGTATCATCAGAAAGCATATTCATTGCCAATCTTGCGGACTTATAGGCATCCTCTACCTTGCCAATCTCTTTATAAATCTTTGAAGCACAAAGCAAAGCCTTGCATGCGTTTTTCTTTGACTGCGGCGCCGCATACTTGGCAGCCTTCTGATAATACTCAAGCGCCTTTTGATAATTCTTTTTATGATGGTAGTAGATGTTTCCAAGAATATGGAGGGCTATGAAGTCCTGATAATTCTTTTTTTCTGATTCCAACAGGTCTTTTTCCGCCTCATCCATCCAGCCGTTAAGATAAGCAAACTCTGCCCTTTTTCTTAACTCCTTTGCCTGTGTGTCTAACGGCCTTTCCAATATCTCTTTGATTGCTTGAAGTGTATTATTTTGAAGGTCTAATTTATAACTGAGTTCTCTGAAGCCGTCGTCTATGTAAAAACATAATTCCTGCAACCCTTCACCGAGCATGGAAAAACTTGATGTAAGGGTACCATGCGCTTCGGAAAGGGTATTATGCAATCCGGAAATCATATCCGCAATCGCCTCATTGCTGGCAATTACCGTGTCACTTCGTTTTACCTGTGTTTCAATAGCCTTCCTTACTTTTTGAATTTCAGTTGGAAAAATAGGCATAAGCCATTCCTCTCCGTGTGATCAATTTTATGTATAACGAGGCCCACAGCTCAGCCGCGGGCCTCGTTTGGACCGACCGCCTCGACATACCCCACTTTCCGATTACGCTTCACCATATACTTATGTCTCTTATTTATGACCGCCTGCGGTCGGTCCGAACGACAGACGCGTAGGCCCGGGTCGGACCAAGCTACTCGGTTGATATTCATGGATTATCATCTTAAAAGTAGGTGTTTTCAAGCCTTAAACCTTCATTTTCATGCGCCAAAATGGCCATATAAGGCTCTGGAAGTTCTCATAAATTATAGAATGAGTGTTTCTTAGAAGGCCATTTTTCATGGCAAAAATATGATTCTAAGTATCAAAAATGGGCATGCTCTCGGACATTAATTTATAATTTCAATCACTTAGCTTGGTCCGACCCCATCCCATTAAATCAAAACCATCGAGACTTACCTTTTTATTCTCAAAGAGAAAAGTAGCCAGAGCAAACTTAATCCGACAGTCATATTCCTCCTCCGACAAGCCGCTCTTAAGCGCGATTAAAAAACTCGTGCTTTTACAATCTTCGTTACGAAAATTTTTATCTCGTCTATGTAAGAAGCGAAGTTTATTAAAAAAGCTCCTTGTTTTACTCCCTTAGTCGCATCTTCGAATTGATCTTAACATTACATACCGAAAACTAGATATATTTGATCTATAGAACATCCAAAACAATCTAAAGCTACTAACTTATTAATTATTTTTTGTTAGTATTTATAGCATAACGGCACGCTTAACCGGGCGCGGCCTTTTCGCTCCGAGTTAAAGCGTTTGTTATCTTAAATACTATTTCATGAGTATAATTGGAGTTATATCTAATTTTTCCATCTTATCTGCAATTTCATGAGCGAGTTTTAATAAATCATGACTTTTTACAGTTGTTTGCTCTTCAACAATGATATCTTTAATATATTTTCTCTGGGGATTAATAACTTCATATCGTTTTTTAGTTTTTTGGGCACTACCTACAGCACCTAATACACAACCTATTGCGTATTTTCCGATTTTTGTGTTTATAAAGAAAATTCCACCAACTTTTTTTGATAAATCAATTTTGTCATTATCAATTTCGAAAGAAAATTTTAGACTGATATTATGATTCATAACAACATCGTAGAATTCAGATACGCTTTGAGAATATTGAAGAATTTCGAACAAGCTTATATATATGTTATTTTCAATTTGGTACTTTTCTGCGATACTACATGCCTTTGAAACTATGTCCAGAGGAACATCAACTTGGGGGAAATCATTTATGTTAAAGGATCCTGTCAAGGGAGGAATTTCGTCGCCAATTGAAATTTCAATATAACGAGTCTGGTCTTTGTTTTTTGAAAATGAATCTATTAATTTCAAAAATTGAAATAGTTCCTTAATAGATGTTTCTTTCGCATCATCAGAAAAAGAATATTGAAAAATCGTTTCGCCAATGTATGGCTTGACCACTAAATTAAAAAGTTTCCATTCAATACGGAATTTTGCATTCTTTTCAGGCAATAGTCTATTGAAGGGCGACGAATAAAACTTTGCTTTAAAGGAATGTCCGGGACCGTATTTAGATTCTTTAAATTTAACTGTGCAAATTTTATCGGGCTTTAGATTAGACATTTGAATTCTCCCAGATTTATGTTTGACAAATGGTTTGAGGGACAAAATATTAAATCTGCTATGACGCCCGATAAAATTAGATACTTCCACTTCATCTACTAACCCCAATGTAAGATCAACCATTTTTTCTATAGGATTTTCACCAGTAACATCAAAGTTAATCTGTGCCCACCCACTATCGAAACCAACTTCCTGTATAATTTTTTCCTTTTCTTGAATATAGCTCGATAGTCCTTTTGGAATATGCTTCTCAATAGCTGTCTTCAGAGCTTCCCCTGATACACCTTTGACTTTATCTTCTTCTGAAAAATTGATGGTTAGTTTTCTTTTATTAAAATTAGAAACGTTTTTTTCACTAAGCTCCCTCAGCCTTTTTAGGGTTCTTTCTATTAAATTCTTATCAATATGGGTTAAGTATATAGCTTGTGGATTAATCTTGTTATTGAACTCCATTAAACATATGAAAGATGGCATCGGAGCTTTAACTAGCCTATTCATATTCTTGAGACTGATTTGGACCTTTCTATCGTTTTTATCAGTCGATTTTACTTGGACTCGACACTCAAGCGGAACTGGGTTCATATCGGCAAGAGTATTTTTGTTTGTATTTTCAGGAAATTCAACAAAAAAATCCCACCCTGTCTTATCAATTTTAGACCCATTTGCAATTAGACCAACAGAATTACACAGCAAGCTAAAAGTATCTTCCCCCATGGCTCCTAAATCGCGCATTAAAAGTCTCCGTCAATTTATAGATAACGTGGCGGCGGATGACCTGCCCCGAAGAGGCCTGGTCTATCCGCTGGTTCGGTCGGCGCGCAGCGCCTCCCGAACCAACTCAGGGCAGCCGACGCACCGTTCAGGGGACGCACAGCGTCCCCTGAACGACCAAGCTCACCCGATTTGGTGAGTCTTCGAGACAAATTCGGTGTGCAGCGCCTTGTTCGCCATTGTTGTTTCGTTCTCACCATGACTCGCTACTGAACCAGAGCTACTTAGCCTGATGGCCTTATCACGCCTCGCGAGCCATGCAGAGCAACTCTGCTGCCATTCAGAATGCCAGCTACCATCGGTGTGTAGTAGGGAGGTAGAATATTTTCCTCAAATTCTAGCGTCCACTCATAATCCGACTCTTGGAGGTCGGGCAGGAGCCTGTTGACGCAGGATTGTGCGATGAGCCCCACAGCACAGGTCTTTCGTATCAAGACTGGTATGGAACGACTCGTTTCTCTCAAGAATAGCTCGCACTCAATCCAATCCGTCTCCCAGTCATCTTGTATGGCAGGAGACTGAGAAGAAGGCGACTCGAGTCCATTATCCTGCGAG
>CAZDAB010000224.1:0-5588 GCA_964502855.1 uncultured Desulfobacteraceae bacterium
ATTGCAACCGACTATCATATCAATGAACCTCCGCAAATTAAATATCAGGACTTTAGCCATGAACAGGACGGCGCGTGGATTACAAAAGCGGAATTTCATGAGGTTGATGATCTTCTGGATTGGGTGATCCGGAAAAATCTTGAAGGCTATACCATGGTTAATTCGGTTGAGCATCTTAGAGCCATGAAACTGTTCATTCGTCACCGGCTGCCTGCCTGGCCCTGCCTGGCCGGGAAGTACTCCATGATCATCCGTCTGGATGGCAGTTTTACCCCCTGTTTTGAACTGTATGGAACAGATGAAGACTGGGGCAATATTTATGACGGTCATAAGTTTGATCCTGAAAGATTGACCAGACAAAAGCAAAAATGCAGCCCCCACTGTCTTTCCACCTGCAACTATCAGGTCTGCCACTATTCCAGCTCCTTTATCTATTCCGTGCAGTGGCTGGCCAAACACGCCTATTCCAGCTTTTTAGGTATCTCATAACAGACACATTTTGGTAAAAAGTCAAAAAACCCACTTTTTACAAGAGGTTTGAGTTTTAGGTGTTATCTGTTAAAACATCCTAATTTAATTACCTTAAACCTAAATCATAAAACCTAAAACGTGATGAATTCTTGCTTTTACGAATTCATCAAATATAATGACCTTGAAAAATTCCTCTAATAACCCTATTATAAAAATTAGGTGTCAGGTGTCAAGGTTCAGAGATTGTCGGTTCACCTTACAACCTTAAACCGGTGAATGCTTACATTTGGAAAGAGGTTATTTGATAAAAAATAACATTTCGAACAAAAAATTTTCGGGGGCCACCCGGTACGTTCTGGATGATGAGCTGGCCAGCATCGTTAACGTTTCCATGGCCCTTGAAATGCCGCTTCTTCTGAAAGGGGAGCCGGGTACCGGCAAAACCATGCTGGCCCATGCCATTGCCGAGAGTCTGGCCATGCCGCTAATTGTCCTTAATGTGAAATCGAGCTTGAAGCTTGTGGATGCCCTGTACCAGTATGACACACTGACCCGCCTTAACGACAGCCGCTTTGGCGATTCTCACCGGGATGTCAGCAATATTGAAGATTACATAAAGATGGGCAAGATCGGGCAGTCCTTTACCTCCGAACAAAGAACCGTGCTGTTGATCGATGAGATCGACAAGGCCGATACCGATTTCCAGGATGATATGCTGGATGTGCTCGATCAAATGGAGTTTGATATTATCGAAATTGATAAAACCATGAAGGCTATGTATCGTCCGGTAATCATTATTACGTCAAACGCCAAAAAAGACCTGTCAGACCCCTTTTTGGGAAGATGCAATTTTCATCACATTGCCTTTCCGGACCCCAAAATGATGCGCAAAATCATAAGGGTTCATTTCCCGGATATCGATTCCAACCTCATGGAGAATGTGGTGACAACCTTCTATAGAGTGCGAAAAATTGATGCCGTTGAAAAGAAGCCGGCAACCCGGGAACTGATCAACTGGATTCGGGCCTTGAAATCCGATCCGGATTTTAAGCCCAAGACCCTGATTACAGACGATATCCCCTATCTGGGGGTTTTGTTTAAAAAAAGCCAGGATTACGAACGTGCCGTGGGAGCAACAAGTCGCGGCCCTGTGATTTAGCCCGAATATTTCATGAAAATTTTCGAGAGGTCTTTTTATTAGCAATGAGCCCATGTTTATCGACTTTTTCTATAGCTTAAAAAATGCCGGAATTCAGGTCAGCCCCACGTCGTTCCTGACCCTACAGAAGGCCCTTAATATGGGATTGATTAATTCCCTGGATGATTTCTACACATCGGCCCGGGCCATTCTTGTGAAAAGTGAACGGTATTTTGATGTGTATGACCAGATTTTCGCACACCGCTTTGAAGGGGCGGAACTGCCTGAGTATCAAGGGGTTGAAATCGATGAGATTTCCAGGGCCATGCTGGACGAATGGCTCAAAGATCCCCGGACCCTTGCCCAGGCTCTGGATATGGATGAAGCGGAGTTACTCCAGCTGACCCCTGATGAGCTGATCCAATACTTCAAAGCGCGCCTTAACGATCAGAAAGGACGTCATTACGGGGGCGCAACCTGGATAGGTACGGGCGGATCATCGCCGGTGGGCCATTCCGGACACCACCCCGGAGGAATGCGGGTAGGAGGGGTTTCCCGAAACCGGTCGGCGGTAAAGCTTGCCCTGGAAAGACGATACAAAGACTATACCCGAAGGGGGCTTTTGACCCAGGACATGGTTGGAGAAGCCTTAAAACGGCTTCGCAACATGATACCCTTGGGTCCCGAAGATCAGGTGGACATCGATAAGACCATTTACCAGACCATGAGAAACTGCGGAGAAATCGAAATCGTTTTTTCAAAAAGTTTAAAAGATCGCCTCAAGGTGATCCTTGCCATCGACAACGGCGGATGGTCCATGGATCCTTACATACCGGTTGTCCAGACCCTTTTTAATTATGCCCGCGACCAGTTCAAGGATCTTAAAATCTGCTATTTCCACAACACCGTATATGACGTGCTCTGGGAAGATCCGGCCAGAGTGAACAAACCCATTCCCGTGGAACACCTTGCCGTCTTTGACCTGCAGACCCGTCTTATCCTGGTGGGGGATGCAAGCATGGCCCCCTATGAACTCATGGCCGCAGACGGATCCATACATGTAAAGGAGCGGAGCGGAAAACCGAGCATCGAGCAGCTTAAATTTCTGGCTCAAACCTTTCCCCATAGTGTGTGGCTGAATCCGGCATCTTCGCAAATGTGGGACTATACCCCCACCATTACGACCATCCGCCACATTTTTCCCATGTTCGAGCTTTCCCTGGACGGTCTGGAGGAAGCGGTAAGGCATCTCATGGCCAAATAAACCCTGTGTCACGGAGCGCGGTTACAATGAAACAAGAGCTTATCCGAATCATATGTGAAAAATCTTTTAAATACAGCCCGGAGCCAAGTTTTAAACTGGTATCCGGCAAAATGAGCCATTTTTATGTCAATTGTAAACCCACCACAATGAGCCCCCGGGGCATGTTTCTGGTGGGCCATCTGGTGTTCGATGCGGTTAAGGATCTGAAAGCCCACGGGATCGGGGGACTGACATTCGGTGCCGATCCCATGGCCATTGCCACCGCCTTTGTCTCGGAATTAAAAGCAACCCCCATGAATGCATTTTCCATACGCAAGACCCAAAAAGATCATGGGATTGCGCGGTGGATCGAAGGAGATATGAACCCGGGACAGCGGGTTGTAATTATCGATGATGTGGTCACTACCGGAGGTTCCACGATCCAGGCCATAGAACGGGCCCGGTCCGAGGGACTGGAAGTGGTAAAGGCGGTAATCCTGGTTGACCGCCAGGAGGGCGGTCTTGAAAACCTCCGGGAACATGTCACGGATGTAACCGCGATCATTACCCGGGATGATCTCATGGCCCAATGGTCCGCGGTTAGGGGTTCCCGGATTTCATGAGCATTGCGGAATACGTCAACCTAAGATGAGCGTTTCAAATTTTAAAAGGGGAGGTAAGTATGAAGATAAAATACGTTATTGTTTTCGTTGCACTGTGGGCGTTCGCCATGCCCTTGAGCGGCTATTCTTCGGACCAAAACCAGCAACCGTCTCAACCGTGTCCGGCCGGCGGCAAGGGCACTCAGTGTATGGAGCGTTTTAAGTCCATGGATACCAACCATGACGGTGCGGTTAGCCTCGAAGAGTTCACAACAATCCCGCACCACCGGGGGAATCCTGAAAAAATTTTCAAAAAAAAAGACATTAACAAAGATGGTTCCCTGACACAGGAAGAACTCTGTGCGACCAAGGGGATGCATAAAAGAATGGGAAACTAGGCGACATCCATCCATTAGGTCAAATATGGCTCCTTCATGAGCGTTACTGATATCCGTACAAACGAAAATCAGGTGTTAGACCTGACCGCCATGACGATTTTGCTGGTACTGTGTGTGAGTTGGGGGCTGCAGCAGGTAGCCATCAAGGTTGCCAATCGCGGCATTTCGCCGCTGTTTCAATCCGGTATCCGATCCGTGGGCGCAACGGCGTTTATCTGGATCTGGATGGCGGTGCGCCGGGAAACCCTGATGGAAAGAGACGGCACCCTGTGGTGGGGCATCGCGGCAGGTCTTCTCTTTTCCGCGGAGTTCATTCTGATCTACTGGGGTCTGGATTATACCCATGCGTCCCGAGCGGTCATCTTTTTGTATATGTCGCCGTTTGTTGTGGCTCTGGGAGCCCAGCTCTTTATCCCCGGCGAACACCTTCGGACGATTCAAGTCGTGGGATTGTGCTGCGCCTTTGCAGGGATTGTCGTGGTGTTCAGAGAGTCCCTGAGTTACCCCACCTATGAAATGCTCATCGGTGACGGTATGCTGGCGGTCGCCGCGGTATTGTGGGGGGCGACCACGGTTCTCATCAAGGCCGGTCCCCTTGCCAGGATTAAGCCCAGCAAAACCCTGCTGTACCAGCTTGCGGTCTCTGCGGTGGTTTTGCCCCTTGGATCTTTGGCAAAAAATGAGCCCGGTATTGTTCTGATGACCCCCCTGATTGCCGGCAGCCTTGTATACCAGACGGTTTGGGTGGCGTTCATCACGTACCTGGCCTGGTTTTGGCTCATTCGCCACTATCCCCCGTCACGCCTGGCATCGTTCACCTTCCTCACGCCGCTGTTCGGCGTGATTGCCGGCGGTGTGCTTCTGAACGAGCCGATTACGGGCAGTCTCGTACTGGCCCTTGTTTTGGTGGGGATGGGTATTTTTTTGGTGAATCGACCGAATACCGGCTGAAATATTATCACGAAACACGAAAGAAAACCGAGACCGGATCCCTGAACCCGCCGGAGGCGGACAAGCCCTAAATTCTATGGAGGATGCCCTTATGAAAAAAAAACAATACCCCTCGGGAGACATTCGTGATCCCGCTTCCCGGGAAACGGACGCTTTGAAAAACGATATCCTCCGCCACATCCGCTTCACTCTGGGCAAAGATGCCTACAGGCCGGACAAGTATGCCTGTTTTATGGGGCTTGCCTACAGCGTGAGGGATCGGCTCATCGATCGGTGGATTAAAACCCAGCGTTCGCTTTACGAGACCCTGGCCAAGCGGGTCTATTTTCTTTCCCTTGAATTCCTTCCGGGTCGATTTTTAAAGAACTACATCATTAGCCTCGATATGGCCGAAGAAGCCCGCAACACCGTCCAGGAAATGGGATTCGATCTCGACGAACTCGAAGAAGAAGAATGGGATGCCGGTCTGGGGAACGGCGGTCTGGGAAGACTGGCGTCGTGCTATATGGATTCCATGGCCTGCCGGAATCTTCCCGGATACGGATACGGCATCCGGTATGACTATGGAATTTTTTTTCAGACCATAGACAACGGTTACCAGCGTGAGCAGTGCGACAACTGGCGACGGCGGGGAACCCCCTGGGAAATCCAGCGCCGGGATCATCTGATGCCGATCCGGTTCTACGGTCGATCCGAATCGTCCGTGGACGGCCGGGGACGGCGCCGATATCGCTGGATGGACACAGAGGTGGTGATGGCCATGGCCTGCGACATTCTCATTCCCG
>CAZDAB010000225.1:0-5587 GCA_964502855.1 uncultured Desulfobacteraceae bacterium
CATCAACCACAAGTATCTTTAAATGTTCTTCCATCAATGATCCTGTTCAGTTATTGTTCATGGTCGATCATTTTAAGGAGATTACGCTTGAACGTCTTGAACTCGTCTTCAGTCAGGTTCCCACTATCTTTTAAGGAAGAGAGGGCTTGCAATTTCTCGATATAATTGTTGCGAAATGAACTGTTATTATAGAGATAATGGAGACTCGGCGTGTTTGAAGAAAAAAAATTAATATTTGCATTTTTTTTATTATCATCTCTTTCTTGCTTATAAACCATCAACTCATTGTAAGCACCCTGTAATTTTTTAATTAATTCTCTATTTTCTCTATATAAATTTATCTTATCTATGGCATTTTCTACAACAATTCTTATCTCTTCAAGTTTGCATGGCTTCCGGATATAATCATAAGCCCCCTCTTTTATGGCCATTACCGCTGTCTCTAATGATGCATGGCCGGTGATAATAATAACAAGAACGTCGGGATAGGTCTTTTTTGCATACCTTAAAATGTCCAGACCCCCTACCTTGGGCATAACCAGGTCAACAATTAACAAATCATAAGAGTTTTTTTGTATGCTCTCAATTCCTGCCAGACCACTATAGCAAACATCAATCGATCTTTCCTTGTCGGATAAAAAATCTTTAAGGATATCCGCCACGGCCTTTTCATCATCAATAATTAGGATCTTTATTTGCCGGTTCGTTTCTTCAAGCATTTATCAGGCCATAGCTCCCAAATTCTGATTTTTAACCTTTTTTATCAAATATCATACCCACCATTTCGTCCATTTTGGCAGCAAGTTCTAGTATCTCGCTTGATGGAATCTCTCTCACAACCTTTCCGGTAGATTCATCAACGACAGTGATCATCATTTGCCCGGAAGCCTTGTGAACTGAAAATTTCAATTCTACATTATGCATAATATTAAGATTTTTCTGCACATCCGATGCCAGTTCTTCCAGGGCAGTTAAATCCAGTCTGTTAACCGGCTGTTGAACTTCTTTATCTTTCTGGCTGGTGGCCTGCTCTGCGGGAAGCCTTGACTGAACCGGTAGCGCTTCGCTTTTTCCTGTTGCTGAAATAGATTCAACTTTCATAATAATCCACACCTCCTTATCTTTATTGTCGGATTATTTTTCAGATAGTTTAGACATTTTAATTTCGAATTTTCCACGAGTCAGAACCAGATAAGGCTGTTTGTCACACCTTATAGTAAAAATCCTGGCCCAAAGGACAAGGTTTTTCAGAACAAAATAAAAAATTTATAAAAAATCATATCACTGCCATTACGGGAAGCCTATTTCCGGCATAAGCGGCAGAGACCCTTTTTTTTCTTTCAAACATCACGAGTTGCCGGCCCAGTTCATCCCGCTGTTTATGGATTTTTGTAACAACCTCATGAACCTGATCGCGCGTTTCTTTTACCCGGTCCAGCAGTCCGGCATCCTGGCTTAAGCCCGCTCGCTTAAGCGAATCCATCACATCCCTGTGTTCCTCAGCCAAACCTATGATCGCCCGGACATCGTTTTCCCCAAGCGCGGACTTAATCCTGGCGGTAATATCCGCAAGACTTCCGTACAGAGTTTCATGTGTCTCAGATTGCAATACTCATTCCTCCCATCATTTCCGGCTCATTGTTTTCGGCATGAACAGACCCGCCGGCCATCTGGGCGGCCGCCCCCTTGAAACCTTCATACAGTTGGCCCAGGAGCCGTTCCACCTCCTCCAGGGCTTCCGGATCATTCTTGATATTTGCGGTGGTCAGTCGATTCATCATATAGCCATACAGAGCCGCCATTTTATCTGCCAGATCCAGGCCATTTTCCCTGTCAAGCGCACAGTCAAGCTCCGTCAGGATCGCCAGAACCTTTGAGATTTTCTCGCCCTTTAGTTTGGGATTTTTTTCTCTGATTCCTCTGCGTGCGATACTCAGAGAAATGAGGGCGCCTTCATAAAGCATCAAGAGGATATCTTCTTTGCTTTCGATCGTATGGGCCATTACGTTTCTGTAGCCGGTGTATCCTGTGGCGATCATAAAATAGCTCCTTTCTCTCATGTTCGCAAACCGGGATCTTGGTTTCCCCGTTCGCAGTTATCATCCGTTTGATATGTAGTTATTCAAATTCTGCAAGCCTACGATCTGCTGGCTCAAATAATCCCCGGTGGTCTGATATTCGGCAAGAAGTACTTCCAACGCATTGAATTGGGCCCTTATACGCGACTCCCATGCCAGGTTACGCATCTCTATACGTTCAACCTGGTCCCCAATACCGTCTATGCTGGTCTGGATGCCGGCCGTCCTCGCAGCAAGGGTTCCGTCTGTGGAATCGAGTGTCGCCTCCAGGACATCCACCATGCGCACGGCAAATCCTTCGGACCCTGTTGTGGACTGGGTGAAAAACTGGAGCACCTCGTCGAAATTATCATCGAGTGCATCATTGAGGGTTGTGGAATTGACCTCTAGAAGCCCTTCGTCGTTAAGCGCAATACCGAGGTTCGATAGGCAGCTGAATGTTCCAACATCCGGAAGGTTTTGGCTGACAAGTCTTCTTAAACTATTTCGTATCTGATTGGTGGTAGCATCGCCCTGTAGAGAGCCTGCTATTTCGGTGTCTTCATCGTAGCCCTGGTACGTTTCGAAAAAATCCAGCACGTTGTTGTAAGCGGATACAAAAGAGTCGATCTTTGAGACCGCCACCGAAGTATTCCTGCTCACGGTCAGGGTGTCATAGTCTGTGGCCGGGTCTGCATGGACGTCCGTGAGGGTGATGGTCACACCCTCAATTACATCGTCAATGGTGTTGGTTGCTCTGGCGATATCCGTTACACCATCCACATGGATGAGAGAGTCCAAAGCATCCTGGGTCTGGGTTAGGTTTGTTGTTCCACCCTCGCGGTAAGCCAACCGGGAAAGGCCGTTCGCATCCGCGTTGTCACCATCTGTGTCTGTCACGGTTAAGTTGATGACATTGGCCGCCCCACTATCTTCAGCGCTCAGGGTAAGATAATAATCTGTCCCGTCAAAGATTACGGCCGCCTGGACCCCTGCATCCGCATTATTGATCGCATCGGCCACATCTTCGATGGTGTCCGTGGCAGAAATTGAAATGTCATCTACAGTTCCTACTGTATTCGCGGCAGTGTAGCTGACAGCGCTTTCATCATCCGCAGTATCACTGTATCCTAAGATGGATGCGGCACTTGTGCCGGTATTATCTGCCCCATTTGCGCCAGTCTTCCAGAGAACCTTTAATTCATCAAGATTAGCCCCTTGGATAGTGAATTTTTGTGTGGAATTGTCGTAAGATACGGTGTAAGTTATACCATAACCGGATGCAGTGGATTCTGCTTCAAGTTGGGTTTTAATTTCTGTTTCCAGGTCTGAAATCGTATAGGTACCGCTTGTGATGGTGGCCGTCAATTCAGCACTTAACGGATTAGCGCCCAACTCATCTTCCTTGAAATTAATTTTGTTATTGGTCGAACCAATAGTAAACGTACTTCCTATCTCAAGATGAATGGTCCCCTCGCCCACTTCACTATCGCTGGTGTATGTAACTGCCCCCGTATCATCAGCAGCATCAAACCCGAGAAGGGATGATGCGCTGTTGGCGTTATTTGCACCTGTAGCCCAGCGAAGATCTAATTGTGTGAGGCTGGAACCGTTCTCTTGGATAGTAAATTTCTTTGTGTTATTGTCATATGATACGGTGTAGTCGATATTATTGGCACTGGGCGCACCATCAGAAGCTGCTTCCAATTGGGTCTTTATATGGGTTTCCAACTCAGAGACAGTGTAACTTCCTTCAGTGAGGGTGGCAGTTATCTCAGCGCTAGCGCCGCTACCGGTATCTTCCGTAAAATCGATAAATTTGTTATTGGCATCAATCTTAAATTCCAGAATCTCTTCTGTTCCGGTAAACGCTGCACTCTTGACCATGTGTTCCCGGGCCAACTGCTTCACCGTAACGTTGTGAGTTCCCGCAGCGGCAGAACTGTCTGCCGATGACGTAAACAGAGCGGCATCGCCGGAAGAGGTAGAAAAACCAGCGAGGTCGTTTGCGGCATCCAGCGCCTGGACAGCAGATTTCAAGCTGTTCAAGAGGCCCTGCAGGCTCCCATAGGCGGTCAATTCCACCTGATAAGCGGCCTCCCGCTGTTGGAGCTTAACAATGGGCTGCTGCTGCAATTCCAACATCTGTTCAATCATACTGTTGGTATCAAGACCGGATATGAGACCTCCGACTGAAATAGTCATAATCACTCCCTTCTAGAGGCTTAGCCCCAGGCTCTCCCCTCTTTCTTATCTGTTTTTCTCTTTGCTGTTCTCTTACTGTTACTATCGGTATTTTAATAAAAAACTTTAGCAATTCAACACAAACCTAATATAAAAAACCCCGCTTCTCTCCGAGCCGGAGGCACTGAAAAGAGAAGCGGGGTTTTGGTTTGAGGTTTACCCCGTTAGAGGCGTTGAGAATTCGGCCTATAACGGGGTTATTATTTACTTTCAGCTTTGCCTGCCCCGTTAAATGTTTTTTCTTTCTATTTAACTGGGGAGCTTTCAGCCTTCCCAATTACTGAAGCAAGCTAAGCACTGCCTGCGGCAGCATATTGGCCTGGGCCAGCATGGCGACTCCCGCCTGTTGCATGATCTGTGCCTTTGTCATATTCACTGTTTCGACTGCAAAGTCCGCATCCATGATACGCGAATTGGCAGCAGACAGATTCTCTGAAACGCTTTGGAGGTTGGCAATGGTGGACTCAAACCGGTTCTGAATGGCACCCATAGAGCCTCGCATAGTGGAGATAGTAGCCAAGGCCGCATCGACAATTGTCAGTGCACTTGTAGCTCCACCAGTAGTAGAAATATCTACCGAGGACACGCCGGCGCCCGCGGTTGTGGTGGGGGCTGTATAGCCGGCTGTGGCACCAAGGGCGGTTAAGTCTGCCGCCAACCCACCTATGGTAATCCCCGCCGATGAAGTTGAATTTAAGGTAACTTCGCCAAAGGTGGTGACACCGCCTGTAAGACCGCTATCGCCTGCACTAGTGGTGGCGATTACAATATTTCGTCCATCGGCGGCCGTCAGTGTATAAGCTCCCACCGATCCAGCGTCAAGCGCTGCGGTAACACCGGTTTGAGCGCTCACTTCATTGATCGCCCCAACAAAAGCACTTGCATTCGCAGCAAGGCTGGCAGTACCTATATAATCATCGATAGTAACACCGTTGATAATGATCCCGGCAGAGGTGGCAGAGGTGGCAGTAGCGGTGGCAGCTATCGTCGTAGCGCTCACGGTTGCCGTCACTCCGGTATCGCCGGATACCGCATTAATAGCGTTTGCCTTTGACAGAGAGCTGAAGGTGGCACCCGCGGACGATACGCCGTCGCTGACGGTGGCGCCGACTTGGTAACCGTTGATTGTAAGGCCGCCATCGGAAAGTGCGCCTGTGGCCGTGGCTAAGGCGCCTGACGTAGCGCTGTAACTCGATCCCGAGCCCACACCCAAGG
Source organism: uncultured Desulfobacteraceae bacterium (assembly GCA_964502855.1). Taxonomy (GTDB): domain Bacteria; phylum Desulfobacterota; class Desulfobacteria; order Desulfobacterales; family UBA11574; genus S5133MH16. The sequence continues at coordinate 5,517 of CAZDAB010000225.1, forward strand.
CCGAGGACCTAGCGCTAGAGATAGAAAATTGGATTGTCTGTCCGCTATTTGCCCCTACCTGAAAGGACTGA
>CAZDAB010000226.1:0-5562 GCA_964502855.1 uncultured Desulfobacteraceae bacterium
CCGTTGCCTCACTGTTCAAGGTGCCGGTTAATGAAGACGGTTTTTTTGTGGAAGCCCATGTCAAACTCCAGCCCATAGACTTTGCCACAAAAGGGGTGTTTGTCTGTGGTCTGGCCCATTCGCCAAAGCCTGTTGATGAAGCCATCGCTCAGGGTCTAGGCGCAGCGTCACGCGCGGTTACACTTCTGTCCCAAAAGAAGGTCCTTGGCAATGCCATCATCTCCAGCATCAATGCACAGTTTTGCAGGGGCTGTCAGAAATGCATGTCGGTCTGCCCGTATCAGGCCATCAATTTTCTGGAAGACCGTGGCATTTGTGAAGTAAACCCGGCGGTTTGCACAGGTTGTGGCTCATGTGCCGTAGCCTGTCCCACAGGTGCTGCCGATGTATTCCACTTTGATGACCAGGAAGTGCTGACAATGGTGAAGGCGGCATTAAATTGACATGGGTATCAGATAATAATTAGAAAAATCAAAAATTTTGGGTATCTACCCAATTATCAATATTCAATCTTCAATTGGAAGAGGATTTAGTTTATGGCTGAAGAATTTAATCCAAAGATTATTGCTTTTGCATGTAATTGGTGTGCCTATTCGGCCGCTGACCTGGCAGGGGTCAGCCGTCTTCAATATCCACCCAATATGAGGATTATCCGGGTATTGTGTTCCGGTCGGGTAAACCCTAATTTTATTCTTGAGGCCTTTAATTTGGGTGCCGACGGCATACTGGTTGCCGGATGACACATGGGCGACTGTCATTACCTGGATGGTAATGTAAAGGCTGAAAAGATGTTTAAAATGACCCAGGATCTGGTCAAAATACTCGGTATTGACCCGGCAAGGTTGCGTCTTGAATGGGTTTCTTCGGCAGAAGGCGGGCGTTTTGCCGAGATTGCCAGAGAATTTACCGAGCAGATAATATCCCTGGGACCGTCCTTCTTGAAACAGGCAGCCTGACAAAGGCTCAGAAAAATTGAGGCATTGATATGACTGCAATAGCCGATTTGATAAACACCACAAAAACCTATTACTGCCTTGACTGCGGGGTATGCACCGGAAGCTGCCCGGTTTCCAGGGTTTTCCCGGAATTTTCACCCAGGCAGATTATTGAGCGCTCTCTTTATGATCTTGAGGAGCTTTCAGACCATACCATTTGGAACTGCCTGACCTGCGCACAGTGCAGCGTCCGCTGCCCGGCAGACATTAATTTTCCTGAATTTATCCGCTTGATGCGCGATCAAGCCCATTCCATGGGATTCGACGGCGTCCCGGCCCACAATGGAATGCTTCAAACCATTATGTCCATCCAGACCAGGGATGTTCAACAAAATCGCATGTTCTGGATCGAAGATGGGAAAACAAAAGAGACCGGTGACGTTTTTTATTTCGTGGGATGCAGACCCTATTTTGACGTTATTTTCCGGGATATCGATGCAGGATCGATCACGGGTGCTCAGAACGTGCTGAAGGTCCTCAACGCCGGTGGGGTGGAACCGGTGGTCAGCAATAATGAAAGATGTTGCGGCCACGATGCGCTCTGGAACGGAAACGAGGAGAAATTCAAGCAACTGGCTCGATTGAATCTGGATCTGATCCGTTCCTCGGGCGCCAAACAGGTAATTTTTAGTTGCCCGGAAGGATATCACACGGTTAAGAATTTTTATCCCAAGTATTTTGGCGAACTCGATTTTAAACCGGTCCATATCCTCGATTTTTTGGCAGACAAACTCAGCGAGGGTGTGATTCAGCTTGAAGGATCCGGCGAAGAAGTCGTTACCTTTCATGATCCCTGTCGTCTGGGAAGGCTGGCAGGCATTTACGATGCGCCCCGCAAGATTCTGGAAACTATCTCCGGAATTGAACTCAAAGAAATGCCCCGCTCCAGGGAGAATGGTATCTGCTGCGGAACTTCCGGCTGGATGAACTGTTCCAGCTGTTCCAAAGAAATTCAGTTGCAGCGCCTTAAGGAGGCCGGCGACACTGGCGCAAGGACCATAATAACGGCCTGTCCCAAATGCCAGATTCATTTCAGGTGTGCCAAGGCCGCCTTTGATCTGGATATAGAAATTACGGATCTGTATGATCTTGTGGCTGATTGCCTGAAAACAGGTTAAAATTTGACAGGATTAACCCCAGTGAAATGGTCCTGTGGAATTTCACAGGGCAAGCAGGATATTCGGGATATTGTTTAAAGCGGCAGAGCCGCGTTATATAGAATCGCGAAGCGATTGTATAAAGGAAACGAATTATGATCAAAGACGTACTTGTTGTTGGAGGAGGGATTGCCGGAATGCAGGCGTCCCTTGATCTTGCTGATATGGGGATAAATGTCCATTTGGTGGAGAAGCTGCCCAGCATTGGCGGCAAGATGGCCCAGCTGGACAAAACTTTTCCAACCAATGACTGTGCCATCTGAATCCTCTCGCCCAAGATGCTGGATGTCGGTCGACATCCCAATATAGCACTTCTGGCCTACAGTGAAGTGGAGAAAGTAGACGGTCAGGCGGAGGATTTCAAGGTCACGGTGCGCAGGAAGAGACGTTACGTGGACGAAGACAAGTGCACCGGCTGCGGCGCCTGTGCCGAAAAATGTCCCACCAGGGTACCGGATGCCTTCAATGAGGGTTTGGGCAGTCGCAGTGCCATTTACAGCTATTTTGCCCAGGGTATCCCTTCCACCCATACCATTGACCCCGACTTTTGTCGCCAGTTGAAAGGCAAAAAATGCGGGATCTGTGAAAAGGTTTGTCAGGCTGACGCCATAAATTTTGATCAGGAAGACAGAATCATAGAACTTAATGTTGGGGCCATTATCATCGCCGTGGGCTACGACGTTTTTGATCCGTCACAAATTCCCGAATACCGGTACCGGGAAATCCAGAATGTGGTCACAGCAATTGAATTCGAAAGGCTTTTGAGTGCCAGCGGGCCCACTGGAGGCCACCTGGATCGTCCCTCGGATCGCGCCGTTGAAGCCGAAATTGCAAGGTTTGAAAAGAATTTAAAGAAATCTAAACGAACCCTCGAGAAACTTGAAAAAAAATACGACGAAACTTCTGCTCAATTTTATGATAAATACCAGCAAGGTCAATATCAGGACGATGAGGATCGCAAAAAGTGGGCCGACCGGTATGCAGAATATCTAACCGTCACCAAATCTCTCGATAACCTGAAAAACAAGGCCGAAAGTTTTTCCGTTGCCAAACGGCTGGCCTTTATCCAGTGTGTGGGATCACGTGATTTTCGGTTTTATCCGTTCTGTTCAGGTTACTGCTGCATGCACTCCATTAAGGAAGCCATTATCGCCCATGAGCATGAACCGGAGACCACATCCACCATTTTCGGCATGGACATCAGAGCGGTCAGCAAAGGATTTGAAGAGTACAAAATACGCGGCGGCAATCATTCAAATATTACCTATGTTCGCGGCCGGGTGGCCGAAATCACGGAGGGCCCTGACAATAATCCAATCGTGATCTACGAAGATACACGCCAACGCCAGGTAAAAAGCCAGGAATTCGACATGGTGATTCTGGCTACCGCATGCGCGCCAAGCAAGGGAATTGTTGAACTGGCCAGGATTTTCGGAGTCGAACTGGATGAATACAACTTCATAAGGACCAGCCCTCTTTCACCGGTGGACACAACCATACCGGGAATCTTTGTCTGTGGCTGCGCTGAGTCGCCTATGGATGTTCCGGAATCTGTGGCCCAGGCCTCCAGCGCAGCCGAGCGTGCAGCTGAAATCGCTATTCCATTGGAGTCAGAAAAGGAGAAAGCCGTTGCCTGACAAGAAAGATCAAGAGATCAAGATCGGAGTGTTCATTTGCCATTGCGGATCCAATATCGCCGGCTACCTGGATATGGAAGCACTATCAGATTATGCCCAAACCCTTCCGAATGTGACGTTTGTGCAAAGGAACCTTTATTCGTGTTCTGAAGGCGGTATTAACGAAATCAAAAAGGGGGTTGAAGAGCAAGGCCTCAATCGGGTTGTGGTGGCTTCCTGTACACCCAGAACCCATGAACCGCTATTTCGAAGTTCCTGTGAAGAGGCCGGACTAAATCCTTATCTTTTCGAAATGGTTAATATCCGCGATCAGTGTTCCTGGGTTCATATGCAACAGCAGGAGGATGGAACCGCCAAGGCCAAGGACCTGATCCGTATGGGGGTTGCCAAGGCGGCTTTATTAGAACCTCAGGAGTCCATTACGTCCGAAGTATGTGCCCGGGCCCTGGTTATTGGAGGAGGAATTGCCGGCATGACGGCTTCCACGGCCTTAGCCCGACGCGGCTATGAAGTGGTCCTGGTCGAAAAAGAAGAAAATCTGGGAGGAATGCTCAACCACCTGAATAAACTTGGCCCTACCATGATGGATGCCAACGATCTGATTAAGGCGAAAATTGAGAAAGTTTCCAAACATCCCGGGATTACAGTCTTTACCAGAGCTAACGTGACCGCTGTTCAGGGATTTATCGGAAAATTCGAAATCGATATTCAAACAGAGTCTGGTGTCAAGAAAATCGATATAGGGGTTATCCTTGTAGCCACCGGTGGCCGTGTTTTTGTACCCGAGGGGCTTTACGGCTATGACGGCCGGAAGGTTATCACTCAGCTTGATATGGAAAAACTTTTAAAAGAAGGTTTAGATACAAATATCAAAAACGTTGTTATGATTCAGTGCGTGGGCAGCCGCAATCAAGAAAGGCCCTACTGTTCACGGATCTGCTGCCAGACGGCAGTCAAGAACGCTATATTAATAAAGGATCAAATCCCGAATGCCAGAGTTTCCATTCTCTATCGGGATATGCAGATGTATGGCGTGGAAAACGAGGAGATGTTCAGGGATTCCAAGGCCAAGGGAGTATTATTCATGAATTACGATCATGTCAAGCCTCCCATTGTGGAGTCCGATCAGGTTAGAGTTTACCATTCCCTGCTTGGCCGTGAGATGGCCCTGCCCGCGGATCTGGTGGTCCTTTCCACACCGCTGGTGGCACCGGAAGATGCAGGTATTACTTCTCAGATTTTAAGGGTGCCGGTTGACGAAAATAGATTTTTTTTGGAAGGACACGTGAAGTTAAAGCCGCTTGATTTTGCCACCGACGGCGTTTTTCTTTGCGGCAGCGCGCGTTTTCCGGCGAATATTCGAGAGGTTATCGCCCAGGGCTTAGGTGCGGCATCACGGGCCTCGATTCCCCTGTCCAAAGGATCGGTCGTTGTGGAGCCGATTATTTCGGTTCTGGCGGATGAAGACGCCTGCAGGGGCTGTGGGCTTTGTGTTGCACTTTGCCCTTACGGCGCTCTGGAAATCCGGCATACGGAAAAGGGAAGAAAGGTGCATGTTATTGATGTGGCTTGTAAGGGATGCGGTGTATGTGCGGCTACTTGCTATCAGCATGCCCTGACCATTAACTCCTATACGGATCAGCAGCTCGAAGCCCAGATTGATGCCTTTTTGATTGATGATATATGATTGATGATTGGTGATTTATGGCTTTTAACTAAGTATCTTGAGAGTCCAAAGTTCTCATGATCATAAACATGTTTAAATTGACCATG
>CAZDAB010000227.1:0-5538 GCA_964502855.1 uncultured Desulfobacteraceae bacterium
ATACAAGATAAAATGAGATTTATTTATTAAATATTTGTCATGTTTTTACTACAAAATTCAGCTGCCTGAAATTCTGCTTCTTATATACTTTTTGATTCCTTCATGAAAAACCCTGGTTAGACGTATTCCCAGGATCAATATAAGCCTTAATGCGATATAGGGCACGTTGATTCAAAAAGTGCCCGACGTTTGCTGTTAAATTTGAAATCTAAGATGAGCGTTTCAAACTTTAAAAGAGGATCAAACTTCTTTTATAAATGAATTAAATTAATTTATATTTTTAGAATTTAAAACCCTTCGCAATTGCCGATCTTTATCCGCCTCAGGCGTGATTACCGAATTTACTGCGTCAGATACCGTCCCGCGTAGTTGACTATAGCGGAACGGCATCTTCTCCCGCAGAGCGGGATTTCGCTACGCTCAAGACTTGTCGTAGCGAAGCGGAGATCCCGCCACGCGGGGCTTAACTTTGGCAACCACGCCAGAGGCGGGCAAGCCTCGACAATCGCTTAACTTAGTATAAAGACAATACCGATCGAAACCGGTTTCTGGAAAAACCCGGTTCTGTTTTGCAAAAGACCTCCACGCCCTGCTACGGCTGGGCGTTGATCCTGAATCATTTCCATCTTCTTTTAAAAACCGGCAAAGAGCCGATTGCTCAAATTATGCGACGACTTCTGACCGGCTATGCGGTTACTTTTAACCGGCGGCATCGCCGTTACGGCCGTTTATTTCAAAATCGTTACCCCGGTTAAATAGTTTTTGCCAAATCCACCTTTTCTTAAACTCCTTCTGACGGGAACACGTTTCTCCAATTAAGATATTATTAGATTTAACAGGGCACGGCAAGTCGATTTTGTGTCAGGAAAGCACTTACCTTCCGGAACTGTTGCTACACAACCGCAGCATTTACCCTATCTCCCGAACCCTGGGCTTCGTTATGTGGTGCTAACCACACCGAACCCTGGGCCTTATATGCTATTTCTGTTCATCGGCTCATAGTTTTGCGCTTCGGGTTGCCGCTCCCTTTGGTCACTCTCGCCTGCGGCTCGCCTTACGCTTCGCGTCAGCCCTTCAGACCTCGCCTCGCGGCGACGCCCAGCGAAAAAAACTCGGGATCTTCGACTTGCCTTCAGCTAATACTTGTGCTAATAAATTTAAAGACTTATTAATAGGATCCACGTATAGGGACTTTCACCCTATTAGTTCACGCCCATGCCGGTCGTACACAAAGGCATTCACTCTGATCCCAAAAGCCTTGTGGCTTTTGATCCAGATGATGCCTTATAAAATTGGAGATAAGAATTGAAATTCAGTGAGATCGTCAAACTACTTGAACAAAATGGTTTCAAAATTGTAAAAGAAAAAGGATCGATTAGATATTATGGTAAGCCAGGTTGGGACAGATTGATACGGATTGATTATCATGGGGCAAAGGAAGTCCCAACTGGAACCTGTCATTCTATTTTAAAGGCTGCTGGTATCAAAAAGTTATAGGGAGAATTTAACAATGATTGATTTACCATATTCTTTAGTGATTGAGGCAACAGAAGAACCCGATTATTTCGGCTTTTATTCACCTGATCTTGAAGGATTTTCAGGTATAGGCCATTCGGTGGAGGATTGCATTTATAAGGCAAAATGGGGAATGAAAGAACATATTGGTTTGTTAAAGGACCAAAACCTTCCCGTTCCGCCGAAGAATCGTGATCCAAAAATAATTATACAAAACGAAAAGCAGGCCACCGCCTAAGATCAAACCTCATGACATTTCATAAAACCAATCTTTTGGCATAACAACCGTAAGCAAAGTGGGACGGGGTTGAATTTAGGCGTTCTATTTTCATTTGTTTGTGGTAATGAAGCACATGCCGCGTCAGGGCAGAATAGATGCGCCGGGTGCCTTGCATCATATCATATGCAGGGGTATGGGGCGACGAAACATTTTTAAAGACAATACTGATCGAAACCGGTTTCTGGAAAGACTCGGTTCTGTTTTGCAAAAGACCTCCACGCCCTGCTACGGCTGGGCGCTGATTTTGAATCATTTCCATCTTCTTTTAAAAACCGGCAAAGAGCTGATTGCTCAAATTATGCGACGACTTCTGACCGGCTATGCGGTTACCTTGATTTTTTAAATTTCGCGAAGGCAATTAGCCGTAATTAACTATGGGTATTTGACCGTCCACTTTATGTTAACGTCTATATCTAAAAGGAAGAAAATGGAAATAAACTTTGAATGTAAAGAATGCGGGGGCATTTTTCAAATGTCTCTCCTATCTTTTGTTCGGGCACTAAATGAATGATAGCCGTCTGCCTCGTTTTCCGGGACAGACGGCTATTTTGATTTATGCTTGGCGCTGTTCCTGGATTTTTATTTCAACACGAAGGTAATTAAAACCATGCTCTTTTTTCCTCCTTTTGATGCCGGAAAGTGAAGCTTTTTGAGTTCTTGAAGCATGCAGCGTGTAAACTCGTTTTCTTCCGTAGCGCCTTTATCCAGATGAACTTTGGTGACGCGGCCGGAAGGATCTATAACCATTTTGAACACAACCTTTCCTTTTAAGTCCGGTTGTTTTTCCAACGCCTTCCGGAAACATATGTTGAATGAGCGGATATGTTTTTTTAAAAGCTCCCGGATGGAGTTTTCCGGCAGATCTCCGGTTATGATAACTTCTCCCAGTTCAATGGTATTTTTTTCATGGATAGAGGGGTCACTTTCCGATTCACCTGCCAAATGGTCCTCTTTTTTGCGTTCAAGGCTTTCTTCCATGACCTGGGTTTGAAACCCCATTATCGAAGGAGCGGCTGTAAAGGAGGAGACTGATTTTCCGGCAAAAGACCTATTTCCGCCAACGGCGTAGTCGGAAACCCCCTGGGGGAGTGGAAGCGGCTGTTTGACGGTTACCGCCTGGCCATCCTGGATGCGAATCTGAGTGTCCACGGCAACAAATGAGGTGTAGGCGGTTAACAGGTTATAGGTCAGCCCCAGTTGGGTTACTTCCTTGACCCGATCATCCTGTTTGTTGAGTCTGTTGTAGTCGGATAAAAGGGCGATCCGGTGCCGTGCCCACAGGTAACGAAGGGCCGAGTTCGTCTGCAAAGGGGGTGTCCCGGAAACATCCACTTTTTTTGAAAAGGGGTGTTCCCCGGTGTACCCCTGTAAAGAGATATTGCCCAAGGGACTGCCGCGCCATTTTCCGAACACAATCACGGGCCGATCCGCCAGTACGTCGGGAATACTTGTAGGTTCCACATCGTAAACCTTAAAGCGGCCGAAATCGACCTTGATTCCCGTTAACACTGGAGATTCAATGAGCTTTCTGAATCTGTTCGCTTTTTCGGCTGCGTTTTCGGGTTTTGTAATCACAAAGGGCTCTCCCATTCCCACCCGTGCCATGCCTTCAATCAAATGGCGGTTGACGCTGGATCCGATTCCGAAAGTAAACATGTTGGCCCGGCCCAGATTATTCCGGATCAGGTCAAAGGCTTCTTCTTCAACCGAAACATACCCGTCGGTGGCAATGACAATGCTTCGAGAAAATCCTTCAATTTTTGGCAGGGAAAGGGCTTTTTTAAGTGCGGGTAACAGCCGGGTTCCGCCGCCGCCGCGCTCCCGGTCAATGATATTTATGGCGTGTGTGATGTTTTGCGGGGTCGCCGGCAAGGAGTTTTCCGACATCAGTTGGGAGCCGCCGGCAAACAGCAGCACATTAAATGTATCTGTGGGACGCAGGTTGCCGATTAAGTCTTTAAGAAGTTTTTTGGATATATCCAGCGGGAAACCGTGCATGGAACCCGATACGTCAACGATGAATATATACTCTCGGGGGGGAATCCGGCTTTTGACGACCTTTTTGGGAGGCTGCATCATAAGCAGGAAAAAGTTTTCTTCCTTTCCTTCAAAAAGAAGGAGACCGGTTTCAATCTTGCCGCCGGCGAGTCGATATTTCAAAATGAAATCCCGGTTTCCGCCCTGTTTTTCGGATGGGTCCAGAGTAACGGCGGCAAAATCAAGTCCCTTGTAATTGATGCCGGTCTTATGGGAATCGCAGGCGATGTCTTGAATCGGAAGGCCTGCTGCAATGTCCACACTAATATTAAAGGTATAAGTGGGGGCTTCTCCCTGGTGAAGATACGGATTTGCCGTCCATGTATCGGACGAACCCCCCTCATCAGCCTGGCGGTCCACATAGCGGGGCCCCACAACCGTGGGATAGACAAACTCGTACACCGTATCCGTGGGAATCAGCAGTTCCGTATATTTGAGTTCCACCGTGATGATGTCAGACGGCAAAATGTTGGCCACATTCATTTGAAAAACATTGGGCCTGTGCTGCTCTAAAAGAGATGCACTCTTTCCCGCCTGTTTGGCCTGGTTGTATTCCTGCCGGGCCTGCTCACGCTCGCGTATTTTTGCCGTGATGGTTCGCTCTCCGATGGTCATTTTCATCCCGTAAACCGCAGCCCTTGTGGATGCCGGAAACACGTAGATGGCTTCCAAGGGCTTGTTGCCCTCATTTTTATAGATCTGTGTTACCGTGACGTCGGCAATGATGCCTGAAATATTCACGTGAGCCTGTGTGGATTTTAGAGGGAGCTGATCAACCTCGGGATCATGGCTCTTTACCAAAAAATACGGGGACAATGTTTGGTCTGCATCCTTTTCCGGCCGGGCATATAAAGTGTTGGCCGCGATTATAATTAGAGCCGGAATCAGTATTACAAAATTTCTTTTCTTGTGTTTCATTGGTATAACCTCCTTGTCTTTGATTTTAAAGTTTCAAAGGTTCGATATTGAGGTTTCAGGTGTCAGAAATTCCGGGTTCAAAGGTTCCTGACACCTGAATTTTGAACCTTTACACCCTTAGACAAGGCGGATGAGAAAAAGTTCCCAAAATAAAATTTCTGGAAGTGATTTTATAAAGATATGAACCGGATCCGAACCTGGATCATTTCCGGATATTTATCAGAAAGGCCGGGCGGAGGGTTTTGGAAGGGGGCCAGGCCGGTTAATTTTCTGCAAAAAGATTCGTAGTTTTTGGCGGGGATTTCTGCAAAAATCGATTTTAATTGTTCTGCCTGTCCGTCATATTCTACGGTCAAAACTTTTCCTTTTACAAAATCAATGATATATTTCATCCGGGCAAGGAGGACAGCAGCCCGGTCTTTTTCCCCGTCACCAATTTTTCTTTCAAAAAAGTCTGTATAGACGCGCTCTTTTTCAACCGTGCTTTCGTTGCTTTCAAGAAGCGGAGCCGCCTGCATAGCAATGCCCGGTTTATGAGCACCTCCAATGACGTCTGTTTTGAGCACAAGGGCAAGTTCTATGGGCTCACTTTTTTTAACCTCCTGTTTTACTTGACCTTTTGCAAGAATAGATGGGGAAGCTTCAAATTTCTTTTCAATTGGGGCCCGGACGGCTTTTCCCATTGATTTTTGATACCGTAGGACAGGTTCGCTGTCCGGTATCTTTGCCGGAACTTCTTCAAAAACCGGTGCCGGACGTTCGGCTTCCTTTTTAAAAGCCGGTTTTAT
>CAZDAB010000228.1:0-5530 GCA_964502855.1 uncultured Desulfobacteraceae bacterium
CCTCCAAATACTACAAAACAAAAAAGGCCCATACTATGGTATTGCTTAACACCTTATATGAGCCTTTACATCTCATAAGACCTTATTTCAGAAACTTATTATTGTTTAAGCGGATTTGGCTGCCTCAGTAAAATGTGCATATACCATGCCTGAGTCTTCACCTTACGAAATTTGAAGATTTATAACCGAAATTAATTCTGATACAGCTTGCCAGTATCTTGTCATATCTCCAAAACGGGTGAATTATAGATATCATAACTGGTGGTTGTCAAATAGGCTTTCCGGGAGGGCGAGAAAGAGGCTGGAAGCCCAGATCAGGAAAGCGGCGTATGTGATTTTGAGAAATAATTCCATAAAAAATCTTATAAACAACAGACGGTTAATGCCAATCGATGGAAGACATGGCCGGGGACCACTCCTTAAATAAGGGGTGCGCCACCTCATTAATCAATAATTAAGATCCCGATTTCTACTCGTCAAGTCCAGGTCTTTGTTCGCTCTTTCTTTCTCTTCTTCTTGATCGGTTTCCTTCCACATGCGAGGACGAGGCAGTCAAGCCCGAAAGCGTACATACGCTCCACATCCCTTTTGGCAACTTTGGGGACGCCGTGCGCTGCCAGAACGGCCCAGAGTTCCTCTGGTGGAATTGGTATTCTCTCTCGCCATATTCGTACAGCAAGGAGTGCGAGGCTCTGAAGATTCGTTTTCCATCGACCATTAAGTACGCTTTTCGTACACAGCCTAAGGATTTCCTCGTGTAGGGCTGCAAAGTCCTTGAGGGAAAGATCAGGAGCCCAGTCCGGCTTCGGAGAGGGAGGCAGAGGTTCCACGAGTTCGATCTCATAGAGAATTCGCCACTGAACGGTGGGTGGTTCGTTGTCCATCTGTGCGAGAAATTCATAAGGTCTCAATTTATGCCGTTCCGCATCTTTGACTACAACGCTTGTTCTGCCGAAATGGGAGCCCGAGATAATCCGAAAGGGCGTTTCCTTTGGCAGCGCACCACGCTGTCTAGCGGTGCAGATGGGACAGCGTTCGAGGAAACCAACAACTTGGCCTGGTTGATATTGTTGCTCTTTCATCTCATTAGCGAACATCAGATATTCACTATCCAGCGTGTTTTTATCCTGTATCGGAATGTTATCTATTCGTCTATATAAGAACCATATAATGAACAAAAAATAGCGTGATGGCGGGCCATGAAAGATGGTACCATGCTCTTAGAATGGTATCATCGAGATTACAGATATTATAAAATAAAGTGATTTCGGTAATGGGCTTCATTTTGTTCACCCCCGATGAGATGGTGGGTGATTCAGATACTGCGGTTGAAGTAGTAAAAAAGGGCTTTTTCATCCGATCAGATCGTTTTTGGCCATCCAATATAAAATAAAACTTTTAACGTTGGAATTGGCCCGGGCGGGATATAATTATCATTCCGGCCGGGCGCCGCTACCCCTGGGACGCTTTCATGGGCGGGTGCGCCATTTCCTCAAGAGCGGCCAGCATATTCTCCAAATCCCTGTCCTTAATCAGGTTGCGATGAGATGAGCGGATATTTGTGATTAGGGTTTCAGCATGCTCGGTACCGGATTTGAGTACTGTTCCGGTCATCTTTAAAAATTCGGCAATTTCCGGATCTTCGTCAAGCGGATCGCCTGCCTTATATTTACCGGAACCGCCTTCCGACCCTTCCCGGACCATTTCCCCTTCACCGGTAAGCAGCCATTCCATTGGTGTATTATAGACATACAATATTGCCAAAAGCAGCGTTTTATTTAGCTTTGATTTACAATTTTCTAAATCTGAAAGATAACCTTTTGATATTCCAACCTTTTCAGCAAATTCTTTACCAATATAATTGAGCTTATGTTTTTCCCGAATTTTATTTAAAGCTCGCCCAGCACAAAACGTCTAAAGTTGCTTCGGTCATCTATAACTTTGCGGCGGAAAAAGATCAACATCTAATACTTGTCCAGGTATGGGGTAAATCATAAAAAAAGTTTTGGCAAATAGAAAATCATTTTTTCTTTTGAAAATTTTCGAAGGCCTGTCCCACGTATATGACGATTTGTTCAAACCAGGCAATTTCTTTCTCCGAGAAGGGAATATCGGCGGTTCTTCCCACAAAATACATTCCGATGGCCTGATTTAAGGCAATGATGGGAGAAAATATTGCAGTTTTAAAGTGCAGATGTTTTTGCAAATGAGGAAGCTGAAGGGGTGTTTCCTTATAATTCCAATAAGTTGTCTCCTTGTTTTTTATTGCTTTTACAATGGGCGAAGTAACACGTTCCATGCTGACTTTAAAATCCTGGGCTTTCACTATAGAATCTTTTCCTGCATAAAATCTTCCGATGATCATTGTTTTTTCTTTATTAAAAAATGCTGTGAACACTTCTGTTCCAATCAGACAGCGGTAGAGGGCTTCCTGAGCAAGCATTAAAATCTGGTTAATTTCAGAATCCTTGCGACAGGCGATCATCAAGTCAGTCAGAAATTGACCGATAAGCAAATCAGGGTCATCATGTTCCTCTTCTTTACTCAGCGCATCCCCAAACGTGACTTTCCCGGCTATTTGGGCGGGGTTCCCTTTTCCCCATTCAAGCGCTTTGACCATCATATCGACATCATCTTTTTCCATATGAAAAAATCTTGATATATTTGCATCTTGTTCACAAACATCTTTAATAAAGTCTGAAATGTCGAATTCATCGATATCAAGCTGTTTTTTTATCCGTATTTCCGTTTCCTTCATTGCCTTTTCTCCGCCAAGTTTATTGCCGAAAAGCATATTGGAAATATGACCGGATTCCCTTACCAGAGATACAATGGGATCGTTTGGGTCAACATCATTACGGAGTACTTTTACGACTTTGTCCGGAAGGTTGTAAATGTTTGTCAAGGCTTTACAAATTTCATCATATTCAACACCGAAGATTTTCTTGCAGGCGTCATTGTCGGAAATTTTTTGTTCAATAATCAGGTCTTCCATTTCTTTGAATTCTTTAGGAAATGTATTTGCCAGTGCGAGCCAGGGAAGTCGATAAAGAAGACCGGCTACAAATATTTCTTCGGGATTGCCATAATTATTTTTTTTTGCCAGAGACATTGCAAATGATCCTGAAAAATATGAACTGGCATACAGTTGAGCAAGTTGCCGGGTTTTGGCTGTTTTCATTGTTTGTTTGAACATAGACAGTCCCAGAGCCATGGAACGGACTTTTTCAAATCCTAAAAACGTTACCGCATAAGAAACTGTTTTAATGGGATAACGGGGACTGTATATGATTGAGTTGGCAGTGGCCAGGATGTTCGAAGTTAAGCCGCAATCCCTCATGATTACAGCGGCAAGATCTGCTGCGCAGGTATGGGATTGATGTGTAATACTGGTGATATCCTGGACATTTTCACTGATTGCCGGAAGACTTCCTTTACTTCGCATTTTTTCAATCAGCTGTTGTGCCTTTAAACTGTTACCCATAAAAAGTCCTCTTTCTTACCTGTTGTAAAACTCATAATTTTGTAGTAACCTAGACGTCGAAAAAAATGGATTCTATATGCAGAAAAAAATTATGAAGTCAATAAGATATGGCGGAAGTGCATGGGAATCGAACCCACCCGGGACGGTTTTAGCGCCCCACACCGGATTTGAAGTCCGGGAGCCTCACCAGTAAGCTGCGCACTTCCGTTATTTAAACCTAAATTGAGCGATTTTTTACTCGATCTGCACCGATCTCTTGCGCATCAAGGATCCGCGAAAATCCTCGACATATCCATCCCGATGTCTTTTCGGGACGGTTTTCGCGAACCCTTATGCATCAAGATCTCGGCACATTTCTTCACAAAAAATCGCTTAACTTAGATTGTATTCTAATAATATTATCAATTGTATTTTTGTCAACGCTTTTGTTATGAATAGGATAGCTCGCAACCCGGCTTAACCGGCCGGGCTTTTTTAGGTTTCGTATCGAGAGGTCGTCTTATGGTAAACAGAGACAGATTGGCGGAAACGTTTAAATTTCTGGCAGAAATTGACAGTGTATCAAAAGAGGAACGCGCAATTTCCAGAGAGATTAAAAAGATTCTCGAGTCAATGGGTGCTAAAATATGGGTTGACGGCGCCGGTGATAAGATTGGTGGTGATACGGGAAACCTTATTGCCAAGTTCAAAGGAAGCAGGAAGGCGCCGCCCCTTCTTCTGAATGCCCACATGGATACCGTGGAACCGGGAAAAGGAGTGACCGCCGTATTATCGGACGGTGTTTTTACCAGTGATGGGACGACAATCTTAGGAGCGGACGACAAAAGTGCCATTGCCATTATTTTAGAAACCATAAAAATTATCCGGGAAAATGACCTGGCGTATGGTCCGCTTGAACTTGTCTTTACCGTTTGTGAGGAGATCGGTCTTTTGGGTGCAAAACATCTTGATTTAGACCTTATTACCGCTAAATTGGGTTATTCCCTGGATGCTACGGACACGGAAGGTATCGTTACACGGGCGCCTTCTGCAAACCATCTTGAGTTCAAGGTCCATGGTAAAGATGCACATGCCGGCGCCGCCCCGGAAAAAGGGATAAATGCCATTTCACTGGCAAGCCGGGCCATTGCAGGGCTTGAACTCGGACGCATCGATCATGAAACAACCTGTAACATCGGAATCATTGAAGGCGGCACGGCCACGAATATCGTACCCAATCTGGTAACGGTTAAGGGGGAGGTCAGAAGCCATGATGAGGAAAAGCTAAATAAGATTACCCATGCCATGGTATCGTCTTTCAAAGGGGTTGTGGACAATTATAAAGGGATGTCCTCTGATCACGGACTTCCGGGTCTTGAAACTAAAATCCAAAAAGATTTTTCCCGCACAAGTATTCCTGAGGATCACCCGGTGGTAAAACTTGCCTGTCGTGCGGCGGATAATTTAGGAAGAAAACTGGTTACAAAGACAAGCGGCGGCGGCGCGGATGCCAATATTTTTTTTGAAAAGGGGATTATGACGGGCGTTTTAGGGACAGGAATGCGGGATATGCATACGGTGCGGGAATCCGTGGGTCTTGACGATATGGTTCGTGCAACGGAACTGTTGCTTGAGATCATTAGATTGCACACATTGGATTAGGAGGCGTCCGTTTGACATGATTGCATATTTTGACTGTTTTTCCGGTATTAGCGGCGATATGACCTTGGGGGCGTTTATAGACCTGGGTGTGCCCGTGAAATGGCTGAAAGAAAATCTTGAAAGGATTCCTCTGGGCGGTTTCGATGTGTCTGTTGACACCATCATTCGGAATGGAATCACGGCCAAAAGCGTTCAGGTCCGCGTAGAAAATGACAAAAAATCGAGAAACTATGCTCAAATAAGGTCACTGATAAAGAATAGTCCCTTATCCCGGAATGTTAAACAGATTAGTCATGACATTTTTGAACGGATTGCTGATGTGGAAGCCGGTATCCACGGGTGTCCCAGAGATAAAGTTCATTTTCATGAAGTCGGCGGTATCGATGCGATTGTTGATATCGTGGG
>CAZDAB010000229.1:0-5485 GCA_964502855.1 uncultured Desulfobacteraceae bacterium
GAAAAGCAAAAGAGTGTGTTAATGCCAGCAAATATCAATATTGATTCGATAATTAACAACGCACCAGCTATTATCAAAAGCCATTTCGATGCAGTTAACATAGTTCTCCTCCTTTTATTATAATTACATATTTATCAAATGCATAACCAAATCACCGGCGACAAAAATCAAAGCGACGAAGGAGCGGCGCTTTTTGTCGTCAGAGTGAATTTGCCTTGTTATACGCACCTTTTATAGGTCCTTTACTGCCTTATCTCTGTTACTACGCCATTCCTAAAGATGATGGTAGTAAAGCGATAGCCGGCATAACTAGTAATGTATTCCCAGGTTTCTGAGTCCTTGGTTACTTCCCGGCGCTCGGGGTCCTTACCCATAATTTGGCGGACCTCCTCAAGCGACTGCCCCAGGTTTACCTTTCCAATGACACGTGAATTCTCTGCAGCCCTTAGGCATGCCTGCTGGTCTTTGTGAAACCCTTTGCAGGGACCAGAACTCTGGTAGTGGCCACTAACCCCACAACCATTTAGCAATAGGACTGCTGCAATTAATACGATTTTTCTTCTCATATCTATCCTCCTGTTTATCGAAGTAATATCGAAAAAATGTGATATAAGCGTATAATATTTACCTATAAGGCAATTTTTCCTGGTCCCGATATATCGGGATTGAACAAAAAAACAGGCAAATTTGCTTAGTTTCAATCCGCCAGAGGCGGTTGATTCCCCGTAGCTTGTCGGAGCGTAGCGGAGATCCCGTCTGAGCGGGGCTGCAAGGTAGTCCATTATTCAATAAAGTATAGTCTTTCTGATCGTAAAAAAAATGATAAAAGAGCAAACCTTAAGGGCGTCACGCTTTATGGTAAGAATAACAATTTAAGCCACAAATTCTTTTAAAAATTACGAGTCAAATGCACACCTGGAGCCCTGTCAAAAAATCAAAAGAGTCAAACGGAGACTTGACACCTTCACTTCACAGTGCCGTGTCTACCATTTCACTCAACACTGCATAGTCTTCCACATGAACCAAAATTCTTTTTATAACACCTTCCTAATTGAGTTTTAGTGTGCTTAATGTCCGGCGTCAGGGGCGGCGCGGTCTTTGCGCCGCCCCTTGAACGCCGAGGTTAGGTGAAAATTATTTATCCGGCCAGATAATCTTCTTGGCCGTTTCACTTGTAATATCGACAATTAGTTCACGGATGGATTGTGCAGTTGCCACACCAACCTTAGACAAAAGGTTTTTTAGTTTTGAGGCACCGATTTGTGTCCTTGGTGTATCCCTTACAACAACATCAAGGCTTTCTTTAAACTCCTCAGCACTTTGGTTTTTAAGGCCGCCCAATTCTGTAGCTAACTCAAATGCAGCGGTTATTTTGCGCTCAGTCCAAGGGAACGGTTTCCCACAAAACCTGCAAAAGGCTGGTGGCTCAAATTTTGATAGAGACATGGACTCACGCAAACGGCCTCGAATTGGTTTTTCACAGCCTGGACACTGAGTGATGGTTTTTTCACCGCATTTCTCGCAAAAGTCTTTATTGAATTCGGGAAAATCAATATGCATGTCATTTGCTACATGTCCATTAGGGCATATTTGCGCTACATCATATTCAGCCATGGCAGATACCTTTTGTTAAAATACCTAACAGGATGCGTGAGGAGCGTGCTTTTCTGCGTCCTGCTCCATGCAGAAGTTAGGTTCTGAAAATCATTCTAAAAGAGCAAGCATTATTGTTTCCGCACTACTTAACAAAGTTCGAGCGAGAATCTCAGCTTGATAATCAGGATGATGTTTGACTCTTTGTAATTTGTTTTTTGTTTGGGATATCCATCGTTGCGTGGCGTCTATCCATTGGGTCTCCTCGCTAGTTCCGTATTTCTTCTCAAGATATTCCGACAGTTTTATATTCGCACAAAGCTGGCCAATGACTTTGTCCAATAGTTCAACCATAGAATTTGCTGACTGGCTCAATCTATCGGGATTATCGGAGCTAAAAGCAATCCAAGCACCTATTCTTTTTTTCTTCAGGTTAGGATTAAGTTTATCGAGTAAAGCATTGAGCCTGTCATCCACTTCTTGTGCAATTCTTACTTGAGACACCTCTCTAACACTTTGAATATCGATGTCTTTATTAGCATCACTATAATCGTGAATGCATTCAGGCAGCTTTATACCAAGGAAAGGGGCTTGTCTCAGTATGTGAACGATTCTGTAGATTTCCTTATCAATTTCACTCTTAACTCTAGGGATTTTGGTTTGAGATTTTTGTTTTTCCTTTTCAATGATTTCACAGACGGCGGCCGCTTTGAGAAACCCTAGGCTTTGGACTCCAACTCCTTCGGAGTTAAGATGACCATGTTTTTCATAGTATTGAATTAAGCCATCGATAGACTTTTTGTCAGCTTTTACATCACTTAAGTCAAGATTATGATCTCCGAGAATTTGCTCTAGGAAACTAGATAATCTCCTTAGACCACTATTTAGACTTTCGCACATCTTTTTGTCGAAAGAAACATTGACCCAACATCTCTCTGCCCATTGGCCTTTTTCGTTTAAAAGCTCAGAGGAAACCTCAAAATCAGTAAGTAACCCTCTTGAGCCCAATTCAATATAGATTTTGAATTTAATAGAGTTTTCTAATGTGTAGTAATAGTCTGTATCTCTGTATTTTTGGATTGCAACTTCGAAGTCATCCATGGGAGCTCGGGTAAACTGAATTTTAACGTCCTGCTCCTGAGAAGTTAGCTGGAACCTATAGATGTATTGATTAACACCATTACGATCGAAATAAACAGAGGCCTTGCTGTCCAGTGTATTGATCAGCCTTAGTACAAAATCAACTGCTTTTTCATTGATCTTTGTCATTTCAAAGCCACCAGAAAAATTCAATCATGTCAGATATGAACCTAACACCAGTTTCAGCCGCGCGGCCCTTTGTGTCGGTTGAAAGCGCCTTGTTAGCGGCAATTTTCAGCATTTATAGCTTTACGTTTGAAAGAATGTTCTTCCGCATTTCTGCTTCAGCAATTTGCTTCTCTAACGCAGCTCTTTTTTGTTGCTCTTCTTTCCTTGCGTACTCGCGTATTTGCTGAACGTAGCCGAGATTCGCCGCATTCACGTAATTTTTAGCATGGTTAACAATATCTTGAATGAGCCTTTCGTCATCACGCACTCCGATCGCAGCCGTATCACCGCGAATGTCAAATCGTTCCGGTTCATATCCCATGATAGCTGAATGTCCCCCACGCTGATGGTGGAACTCCTGCGCCCAACCGGGTGGAATATTTCGACTCAACTTCAGCGTCAAGACACCGGACTCGTAATCGAGGCTAACGATTTGAATTGGTTCGAACTCGGGTGGTTCAGTGGCACTGACGACTTGTTTCTTAGATTCGTCGTACTTCTGAAGCGCAACAAAAGCGTTTTTCCGGCCAATGAGCTCCATCTTGATCGTTTCTATCGACTCTGGGCGATTTGCGGGATTCTGCTGAGTCATCAATTCCACAAGGTCGTCGAGGTAAGCGTAATCAGTGTTTATGGCAGCGATTTTTTTGTAGCCTGCACCCTGCAATATTTCCCCCGTGAACAGTTCATTAAGAATCAAACCCAGTGCGAAGATGTCAGCGCGATGGTCGACTTTGGTATTTCTCATGCGTTGCTCAGGTGCTGAATATTGAAAATTCGCCATTCGGTCGGCGACTCTCGTTTCGACAGCAGTGTATATCTCTTCTTCCTCGAAGTGAGCGATTCCGAAATCTGCGACCAACACACGATTTTCACGTTGGTCATAGAGTACGTTTTCGGGTTTTAGATCTCTGTGCCATACCGCCGCGAGGTGCGCTGCCTCAACGCCGTTCAATATCTGAGAGAACAGCGACATTATGTCGTCCGGCTTCAGCTTGCCCATTAACGTTCTTAGCGTGCCGGAGTAACGATTCATGACGTAAAACGGGCACTTCACCTCTTTTATGATTGTCGTGCCTGTATCGACTACCTTGACGATATTCGAATGATTGTGGCTCTGACAGAATTGTATTTCGTTCTTAAAACGCTTTAGACGTTCCGATGTTATGCGTTCGGGAGCCAAACATTTGAGAGCGAACTCCTCTCCAGCGCTATTCGTAACGACGTGCACACGTCCCGCACCGCCTTCGCCGATAAGGGCGGAGGATGTATACGTATCAAATGGGGTATCGAAAGTGAGTGGTTTCTTAGTCATATCCGTCTTTTTGCCGCTAACAATGAGTGATCGGATTTGATTCCATTATATTGAGCAATTATGGAAAAAATTCAAAAATATAAAAAAGGTTCATGATGTTATATTTCAATCCGCCGGAGGCGAATAAGCCCGCCATAAAAACGGCGGACAGGGGTTTGATCCCTTTCTGGAGGAACTGATCCCCTGGTTTTCCCAGAGAGATTTACTAGCAAACAATTGTCAAAAAAAAGACTCGAACCCTTTATTACCTTTACTGTTACCTATGTCTCTGACTGTTCATTCCACCCATAAGGGTAAGGGACGTACATTAGAATATAAGATGTTTAATTTTCCACTTGATCTCAATAAGATAATCTGAATACCGCTATCCCTAATGCTCATTTAGAAGAAACTAATCTTATAATCTAATGTCCCCTATTCTTATTAATCTTCTTGGGTTACATTATATATTTTATACACAATTTTCTCACAAGTGACTGTATTACCAGTATCCCTCTTCATATAGGGGTCCCTAAAATTAACCATACTTCTTTCACAAGGATCTCTATCAAGCTCTAGATGTTTTTCATAGAGCCCTAAAACTCTACCCTTATATGTCTTTCCTGGTACAGCATTTATTGAATGCTTAACCAAAATACTATAGGAACGATAGAATTCGTCAGTCATTGTCAAAACTTTACTAGGATTCCACTTAGTAACAGGCATAAGGGGGATTAGCTTTTTTGTGTATTTTTCAATCTCATTTTCAGTAAAAACAGGCTTTTTAGTTTCAATACCTTCTAATAATTCTTTGTAGGTTTTAGCTAAAGAGGAAGGGATTGGCGGCTGTACCCCATAGGGATAGCCTAATTCTAACCATCTTTTCTGCCAAGTTTTTAAAAATTCTGTTAAAGTAACGGTCTTACTTTGAGAAATAGCTTTATTAACCACTGCTAAATAAGGCCCTATTTCGGCAACGGCTATAAATGGAGGGTTTTTTGAAAGCGAATTAAACCACTGATTACGGCCAAGGAGTACTATATTAAATTCTGCCTTATTAAGAGCCAAAATCTGATATTTTCTATCTGTTGCGATAAGTTCGATTTTTTTAATACTATGAGGTAATTTTTTAATAGATCTAATCGTTTCCAATCCTGCGCTCCACGGAGGTATATACCCAATACGAATCGTTTCTTTAGCAGAGACAGAAAATGAAGTGATAGTGACAATAAATATAGCTAGTGCCCATCCATAAATGGGCTTATTTTTGGATTTGAGGATTGCAAAACT
>CAZDAB010000230.1:0-5467 GCA_964502855.1 uncultured Desulfobacteraceae bacterium
TTTGTCAAATTCCGCTTTTTCCGCCTTTTAAATCGTACAACTATTTAGGTATTATGTTTATATATTGTAATTTATCGATATAAAAGATATTCTATAAAGTGTGTATAAATGGCTCAGGATATTTTTTAACAAGGTGAGCATTGAACACAGAAAGAGTTACTTGGACGACCAATGAATCTTCGGAGGTTATCATGACTGGCAAGAAAAGATCTTTTTTGATCATAGTTTTGTGCCTGGCTATTCATCAAATATTTTGGCTCGGGGCTTGTGATTCAAAGAAAGAGCCTATCAAGATCGGCCTTGCGGTAAATCTAAGCGGCACGGGCGGAACAGCAGGAGAATATATTCGTGAAGGCGCTATGATTGCCGCAGAGGAGATCAACAAGGAAGGGGGGATCCACGGACGTCCCATTTCTCTGGTAATAAAAGATGATGAAAATACAGACCAAGGGATCGTTAAGGCCGACAAGGAATTGATCGCCCAAGGGGTTCCGGTTATCATTGGGCATACCTACTCTGAGAGTACGCTCAAGGCCTACCCGTATGTAACGTCACAGAATACCCTGTTGATTACCCCATACACGGCAACATCCCGGTTGAGCGGTAAAGATGATCTTTTTTTCAGGACAAGTGTGGATACCGTCAGTTATGGCCGGGCGCTGAGCGCTTTGCTTGCAAAAAGGCAGCTTAAAAGGGTTTGCTTTCTTATGGATATGTCGAATCCCAGTTTTACGCTGGAGTATGTGGAACAGACCGGGAAACATTTTAGCGGCAATACTTATTTTGTTCAGTTTAATTCCCGGAAAGAAACGGATTGGGGGTTCGTAATACGTGAGTTGATGGAACCGAATCCCGAGGCAATCGTTCTCCTGACAGAGGTGACGATGACCGGCGTTTCGGCTCAGAAACTTCGTTCCAGAGGATTTGAGGGCGATCTTATCGCCACGCTTTGGGCACAGACCTCCGACCTCATGCGCTATGGGGGTGAGGCGGTTGAAGGGATGACGATCATTACGTTTATCAAACCCCGATATGATACCGCTAAATATAAGTCCTTCGCCGGGAAGATCAAAGAATATTTTCATCATCCGGTTACCGCAAGATCGGTCAGGGCCTATGAAGTAGTTTATATGATTTCCGAGGCACTGAAAAGGTGTTCCGCTTTTACAGCCATGGAGATTAAAAGAAATTTGCTTAGGTTGCCGGAGGTAGATTATATTATGGGGCCGGTCAGGTTTGATGCCTTTGGTGATGTTATCCGGCCTATTTATGAGGTGCGGATCAAAGACGCCAAATTTTACAATGCAGGACAAATAAAATGAGTAACCACATTTCTTTTCGTGCAAGGATCCGGCGCATTATAATTATCGCCGGTGTTTGCTTTTTTATTTTTAGTGCCTTGATAATATCCGCTTTTGACATCAGGCAAAAAAAGAATGATTATGCTTCGGCGATGAAGAGCATTGTCAAGACATGTGATGCCATTATCGGCGACTATATCGACAAAAAACATAAACACATACAGAAGATTATAGCCAATATTCCTGATAGGGAACCTTCCGGGATTATGACCTTTCTTCAGGAGAATCTCCGCCTGAAGGATGAAGGAGATGTGTATTATGTTCTGGATAAACATAGACATATCATATTCATTCAAGACAGTTATAAACAATACCTCGGGCTTGATCTTTTCCATATCGAGCATATATCAATGAAGATGCCTGTATCAAAGGTGCATCAATCACTTTTCAGTAAGCAATCCGTGGTGAGTTTTATTTATCCCCTGGCCGGAGATAATCTTTTGGTTCTGGAAAAAGATCTTAGCGGGGTTGTTCCCCTGGTCCGCCGCTTCAATCCGGGCGAGTTTTTTAGCGGTGGGTATTTGTTCATCCTTTCTTCCGACGGCACTGTGATTTATCACCCTGACAGTCGGCTGATGAAAAGTCGGTATAACCTGGGCTTCGAACTAACGGATTGGAGTATCTTGGATCCCAGGGGGCTGCAAACCGTTACCTATCAGGGTCAGAAATATCTGTGCCGTAAACAGGCGCTTGAAAAAGTTACAGGCTGGACACTTTTTTTTATGGTTCCAAATGCCGTACTCATTCATGCCATTGGGTGCAATATTGCACAATTCTTTTTGATTTATGCAGCACTTCTTTCTTTGCTCATCTTTTTTCTCCAGTTCATGATAAATAAAAAACTATCAAATCCGGTAAGCGACATCGTTGAGAGCATATCTGATTATAGTGTTGACGGTCCTGATGGGCCCATACCGAGAAACAAGGCCTTAGGCACCCGGGAATTGGTCTATATTATAGATTCTATCAATAATATGATTGCCGAGGTGCGCCGATCTAATAAATCGCTTCATGAAAGCGAAGAGCGGTTAAAGATCATTCTCGATTCCATGCAAGCAGGAATTTTGCTCATTGATGCGGAAACCCATACAATTATTGACGCCAATCCTGCTGCCGTCAAAATGATTGACGCTCCCAAAGAAAAGATTATCGGCCGCGGGTGTCAACAGTTTATTTGCCGGGCATTAAAAGGAGAATGTCCGATAACCGATCTTGGACAGAAGGTATATAACTCAGAGCATGTATTTTTTAAGGCAAATGGCCAAAAAATCTATATCTTTAAGACGGTTATACATATCTTTTTAAAGAATAAGAAGTGTTTGCTATGCAGTTTTATTGACATTAGCGAGAAAAGGAAACTCGAAGCGCAATTACGCCAGGCCTATAAGATGGAGGCAATCGGAACGTTAAGCGGTGGCATTGCCCATGACTTTAACAACGTCCTCAGCATCATTTTAGGCAACGCGGAACTGGCGATAGATGATATCCCGGAATGGAGCCCGGCCCGGTTCAACCTCAAAGAGATCCGGACAGCCAGCATGCGGGCCAAAGATGTTGTAAGACAGTTACTCAATTTCAGTCGCAAGGCGAATCAGGAATTAAAACCCACCAAAATTATCCCTGTGGTCAAAGACGCTCTCAAGTTTTTACGGGCAACGATTCCCACGAGCATTGAGATTCGCCAGAACATTCAGGATGAGAGTGATACGGTTCTTGCCGATTCTACTCAGATCCATCAGGTGATTCTCAATTTAGGCACCAATGCGTTTCATGCCATGGAGGAAACCGGGGGGATTTTGGAAATCGGAATAAAAAATGTTGTTTTTGATCAAGTGGCAGCGACTCCTTATTCTGATCTGATTCCAGGAAAATATGTTCAGTTGACGGTAAGTGATACCGGCCAGGGCATAGCGCCTGAAATCAGAGAGCGGATTTTTGATCCTTATTTTACCACCAAAGAAATTGGCAAAGGTACGGGCATGGGGCTGTCTGTGGTCCTCGGTATTGTCAAAGGTCACGGCGGGGCGATTTCAGTTGACAGTCAGCCGGGGAAAGGGACCCGCATACGCATATTTTTGCCCATAGTTGAAAGAGAAGCGGTAGCCGAAATTGTCTCTGAAGAAAAGCTTTCCATGGGCGATGAAAGCATTCTTTTTGTGGATGATGAAGAATCTTTGGTAGATTTAGGACGGCTCAGACTGGTAAAAATGGGCTACCGGGTTACGGCGATAACCCGCCCTGCCGAGGCTTTAGAACTATTTTGCGCCAACCCGGATCAGTTTGATCTGGTGATTACCGACATGACCATGCCCCAGATGACCGGGGACCGCTTAGCAAAAGAAATCCTGAAGATACGGTCTGATATGCCGATTATCATATGTACCGGCTTTCACGAAAAGATGACGGAAGAAAAGTCTACAGAAATAGGTATCAAAGCTTTTCTATTAAAACCGGTCAGCATTAAAAATCTTGCTAAGAGTGTAAGGGAAGTCCTGGATAAGGAAAAAGACGGGAAAACCAATGAAGCGAATTGATATTTCGATATCGCCCAAAAACCCGGTGCCGGGCCGACCTTTGCAATATGCGATACTATTTCTAAAAAGCTAAAATGCTCCTTATAAAATAATATTTTTTCTTGACACAGAAACAATTTTTATTTACACGTAATAGTTTCTATATTCAGAGGAGAAAATCATAGTGAAAAAATATACATATAGTGCAAAAAATACCGACAACAAGGGCAAATGGTGTGTTGTTGATGCTCAAGATAAGGTTCTGGGGAGACTTGCCAGTACCATAGCTGCGCGCCTGCGGGGGAAACACAACCCTCTTTATACCCCTCACGTTGATACCGGTGACTGGGTGGTGGTTGTTAATGCGGATAAGGTTGTCATGACCGGGAGAAAATGGCAACAGAAACAATATTACCGGCACAGTGGTTACATCGGGGGTCTCAAGACGATTACCGCTCAGAAACTTTTGGAAAAAAGGCCTGAAGATCTTATCCGTTTTGCCGTTAAGGGTATGCTGCCAAAGAACAAATTGGGAAGAAAGCTTTTCAAAAAGTTGAAGGTTTATTCAGGTAATCTACATCCTCATGAGGCCCAGCAACCTGAGATTCTTGACTGTTAGAAGAGCAAGTTAATTCTGATTAATTATCGGGGAATTTTATGGAAAAAGAAAACGTTTATTATGCTACGGGAAAACGAAAGACTGCCATCGCGAGAACCTGGATAACGCCGGGGAACGGCGAAATCACCATTAATGATAGCCCCATGGCTGATTATTTCAAGGTTGAGATGGTAAAAACAATTGTAAAACAGCCGCTGATTTTGACAAATACTCTTGAATCATTTGATGTAAAAGCCCGTGTTACCGGTGGAGGTTTTTCAGGGCAAGCCGGTGCTATTCGCCATGGCATCACCAAGGCGCTGATATTGGCAAACCCTGAGCTTAGGAAAGCATTGAAAAGAGCCGGTTTCATTCGCCGTGACGCCAGGGTCAAGGAAAGAAAGAAATACGGACAGAAGGGTGCGCGGGCACGGTTCCAGTTTTCAAAACGTTAGAATTTATTATATTCTTCATTTTTGGAAGGGAACAGGGGGCACCCTGTTCCCTTTGTTTTTACAACCAAAATAAAGAGACCTTTGCAAAACGTCCCCTTTTGCCCAATTCCGGCGTCAGGCTCGAATTTTAATCCTCGAAATACTCAATGTATTCCTGTGGTTAAAATTTTCGTGTTGACTCGGGGCGTCCATGCCCCTCGCCCTTGCGGGCAGCTTGACAGCTGTCCAATTCTGCTATCCTGCAGAATTGCCCTTGGCCTTGAACCCCGGTTAAATATGAAATGCGGATTTAACTGGGCAGGCAAAATTGAACATTTTTCAAAGGTCTCATAAATTCTTCATGAGAAATTCGGGCTAACGGTTCTTCCACTCAGGCTCCCTTTTTTCCAAAAAAGCCATCATGCCTTCCTGTGCATCTTCGGCAAGGCAGTTCATGACAATTGCATGGGTGGCATAATTGTAAGCTGACGGGGTATCCAGGTCCGCCTGGTTATAAAAAGTTCGCTTTCCAAAAGCAAGCGTATACCGGCTGTATTGAGC
>CAZDAB010000231.1:0-5459 GCA_964502855.1 uncultured Desulfobacteraceae bacterium
CGATCGACGTTATTTCGGTTACAACACCCAGACCGGTAACTTCCCGGACTTCGGCCAGTATCTTTAACCCCTCCTCCTGCAACCCCTGGAAGGAATAAGGGGAAGTTCTCGGTTTGAAGGCGCCGCCACGAAACAATACAGCCCCGTATCTTTTGACCTCCCTGGCGATGGTCAGTGCCTGGTCCCTGCTCTCAACAGCACACGGTCCGGCGATAATTGTAATGCGTTCCCCCCCCACAACCACATTTCCCACCTGGACAAGAGTATCCTCGGTATGCAACTGTCTGCTGACAAGTTTAAACGATGTAGATATTGGGATCACTTTGGCTATGCCGGGAAGCTGTTCGAAAAAATCGGTCTCTTTGCCTCCCTTGCCCACAGCCCCCAGTATATTCTGCCCGGCTTCAGACATCTCACGGACAATATAGCCCTCGCTGAACAATATGCTCCTGATATTGCTCTTTTGATTCTGTGTAATCCCCTTTTCCAGTACCAGGATCATGGTACACCTCCTTTGATTTAAATTAAACCAAAAAAAAGCCCCGAGAATCTATTTCCCGGGGCTTTAAAAAAATAAACCCCGGACAGACCGGCTCTGGTCCATCCGGGGCGTTGTAACTTTAGGCGTTACGCAACCGGACGGACGCTTCTAAAACTAAAAAAGAAACGTCCAAAATCGTATTGAAATCTATTGCTATAACGTATTGGCATCAATTTGATTCCTAATCGGCGTTTTTATGTTTTATTACTCAATACTTTTATGCCTGTCAAGAACTGTTTTTAAAATTAACACTCGAACTTTAAATCTTGAACCTCTGAAACCTTAATAAAGGTTTTTTTGTACATTAAAATAAGGGTTACATTGATTTACTGTTGCGGTTTTCACATGTTTTTGCCAAAATAACTAGAGGAAAATACTAAAAAAGCGAGGGCATATAATGAAAACCCTTGAAATTCATGGCAGCACAGGAGATTCAACGATACGGGTCGGCGAAAAATTGCAGAATCTGGGAAAATACATCCCTGCAGAAAATGTTGTTATTATCACCGATGTTAATGTAAAACGTTTTTATCAAAATAATTTTCCGCCACATCCCGTCATAACCATCCAAACCGGTGAGAAGATAAAAAATCTCGATACGGTTCGGAGTATTTACGGGAAACTTGTAAAGCTTGGGGTAGATCGTTCAACCGTTATCATTGGAATAGGCGGAGGTATTGTCTGTGATATTACCGGTTTTGTAGCATCAACCTTTCTTCGCGGCGTGAAATTCGGTTTTGTCTCCTCAACCCTTCTTTCACAGGTTGATGCCAGTGTGGGGGGGAAAAATGGCGTCAATTTCAAAGGGTACAAAAATATGGTCGGGGTTTTCAGCCAGCCCGAATTTGTTATCTGCGACCTTAATCTTTTAAATACCCTGCCCCAAAAAGAGGTTTTATGCGGACTGGCAGAGATTGTAAAACATGCTGCCATAGGAGATGCAGATTTGTTTAAATATCTTGAAGAACATTATCAAAAAGCTTTAGCACTTGATACCGTAGTCATAGAAAGACTTGTTTATAATTCTGTCGTAATCAAGTCAGCCATTGTAAACAAGGATGAAAAAGAAAAAGGAGAGCGCCGCAAGCTCAATTTCGGCCATACATTTGGGCATGCTATTGAAAAAACAACCGGTGTCCGCCACGGGGAGGCTGTCAGTGCCGGTATGGTTATGGCTTCGGAGCTTTCCGTTAAAAGAGGACATTTGCAGGCCAAAGATGCCCAAAGGATCAAAAATTTGCTCCGGAATCTAAAACTTCCCACCCGTCTTCCGATAAACAGAAAAACAGTGTTTGATGCTTTGCAAAAGGATAAAAAGCGACAAGGAGATCGCATATACTTTGTGTTGCTGGAAGATATCGGCAAGCCTTTTGTGGATCAGATTTCGATAAAAGAATTGGACAATGTAATAAGCGATTTTTTTTAAGGAGAAGCGGCCCGTTGTTTTACCCGCAGCAACCCCGGGCTATTGTGAAGATACATCAGGGGTGAGGAATATCCCGCGTCCATGAAATACCGTTCAAGGTCATCAAAAAGGACCGGCCGGTCCGGCCAGGTATACAATTTTTTGCGTTGTTTTAGTTCGTTCCAGGCATCTTCGGCCCATGCTTTTTCCCTGAACACTTCTTTCTTAGCTTGCTCACAGAGAAACATCTCACAGACAATCGGCTTAACGCGCCACATACAGCCATTATTCCCAAGATAAATACATTTAAATCCGGTATTGGGCTTCTTTAGTGTCGCCAGCAGTGCATTGATCTCCTCGTTGCAAGAAACCAGCGTATTGACAACCATGTCTCCGAAAAAGGTAATGATGCCTTCGCGTGAGCAGCAGGCACTGAGCTTGCTCTCGTAGCACTTTTTCGTGCATAGATTGCTAAAATGCTCGGACAGAAAAATATCAACTTCATCACGAAACAACAGATAGTCGGAAATTTGCAACTCGATCGCCTTTCTTTCAGATGAGAAAAGGGTTGCAAGGTGATGCTGCACCATGGCAAGGGATTCGGACTGTTCTTTCTGGTATGAATTCATAATTTAACTTTTCGGAAATTTTACAACCTGGTAAGATTATAGTTACGGATGCTTGGGATGAAACGTTGTCTGAAGTCTATTTTTTGTCTAAAATCTCCCTGAGCTTTATTGACAACACCTCAATATTAAAAGGTTTCTGGATAAAACCGTTACAGCCCCGTTCAAGTATTTGGGTTGCCTGACCATTGATACTGTGTCCGCTGCACAGAAGGACGTTTATATCAGGATTCATCTTTTTTAATCTGTCATACGTTTCTCCACCACTCAATTCAGGCATGATCATGTCAATGATGGCGATATCGATCTTATCCTGGTTTTCCTTGTAGATCTCGATGGCATCCTTTCCGTTTCTGGTTATCGAGACATGATATCCCAGTTTAGTTAACATTTCCCTGCAGCCTTCAATAACCATATGTTCGTCATCCACAAGCAGTACCGTCTCTTTGCCCATTACAATTTCTTCAGGCAACGCTTCTTCTTTTTTTACTTCTTTTTTTGTGGCCGGAAGATAAATGCTGAAAGTTGTACCGCAGCCCTTTTCAGAATCAACATCTATATATCCACCATGCCCCTTTATTATGCCATAAGCGGAAGACAATCCAAGGCCTGTGCCTTTTGTAAGACCTTTTGTTGTAAAAAATGGCTCAAAGATGCGTTCTCTGGTCTCTTTGTCCATGCCTGCGCCGGTATCTCTAACAGTCAACAAAATATAATCCCCGGGCTTTGGATCATAAGGCTTGCCGGTCATCTCCTTATCCGTGATGTTCATGGTCTTCAAAAAAAGATCTCCTCCTTCAGACATGGCATCTGCAGCATTAAAATACAGATTCAACAGTACCTGTTCAATCTGTCCTATGTTAGACTCTATTCCATGTAAATTTTCATCCAAATCTTGATGAATTATAATCTCCTTTTTGGCTATTTTAAAAGTATCGCAGGTCTCTTTTAACAACTGGTTCAGATTTGTCGGCTTGACCCCATCTCTGCCTGCCCTTGCATATCCGGTAAGCTGACCTGACAGCTTAGACCCATTGGCAACCTGCTTTTCAATGTTTTTTAAATATTTATACTGCTTATGATTTGAATCAATATCTAAAAGCATTATAGATACATTTGCCATGATTCCCATAAGCAGGTTATTAAAATTATGGGCAAATCCGCTGGCCAGGGTGCCGATAGCCTGCATTTTATGGGCTTGTTGAAGCTGGACTTCCAGCATGGTTTTTTCTTTCTGTGAATTCTTTTCTTCGGTGATATCCCTTCCAATAGATTGATATTCTGACACATTATCTTGGTCATCAAAAATGGCCCGGTCGGTCCTCTGCTGCCAGCGAATCTCTCCATCCGGTGCCATGACTTGATGTTCATATGTTATGGTAGGTCTTTTTTGATCCAGGGACATGAACTGATTTTTTACTTTGTTTTGATCTTCCTTAAGAATAAACTGGAAAAAGTTTTGCCCTATCAATTCTTCTTTTTTTTTGTTAAAATAATTACAATGGGCTGTATTCACAAAATTTAATGTACCATCACAAAGAAAACGGCAAATCATTGCGGGCATGTCTTCTACTACGGTTCGATATCTCTCCTCGTTCTCCCGCAGTTCTTCCTCGGCCTGCTTACGCCATAAAATAAGTTGTGATAAGGCTTCTGTCTCTCTTAAACAAATGTTTCCGGTTTCTTTGGCAATTCTTTTATAATGCTCTACCTCTTTTCTTGCTTCTTTTAATTTTTGTTCCCATTCGGTTTTTGTAAATTTTTTCATGATTTCATTTGCCCTATAGCCAAAACCCCTTATTCCAGCATCCCAATATTCCAGTTTTGAGCAAAGTGAACTAAAATTTTATAATATAAGCTAAATCAATTAGGTACCGAAATGGCACCCAATATTATAGGTCGTTAACTGTAAAATTTCAATGAACTTACTTTTGTCATTTGTTTGTGTCAAGAAATTAAACATGCCTATATTTGATGAACTCGTAAAAAGTCAAAACTGAGACGGCAAAGTAAAAATTTCAAGTTCAAGGCGTCGCGAATTTCGTGGAATGAGGCGTACTTATGTACGCCGCAGTGAACACGAAATGAAGCGCAACGCAGAAATTGGACTTTTTACGAAGCCGTCATATTTCGCAGCTGATAAGATTGGCAACATAAAGGGGAGCGAAACTTGAAAAATAATATTGATGTGTCCTAAAAGTGATAAAATAATTAGAAGCTGTTTTAAAACCTCCCGTTCGTTGGTTTGAGTCTTTTGCAACGCACTAAACTCACTGCATAAATTTGTTGAACCCGGTCTATTGCCCTCAAATAGATAGAAATTCTACGTTCCGCTTGGCTAAGGGCTTTTCGGTAAAAGACTCAAAAATCACTCGATGGAAGGTTTTGATATGGTTCTTAACACGTTCTAATAAGATTATATTTCAATGGATGTTATCTCATTGTCGGTATGCGCCAGATGGCTGGAGGGTGAGGGAATTGTCAAGGGGCTTTTTTACGGTTCCAGAATATCAACCAACATCTATAGAGACCACTAACTCATCGATTTTTTTCTTCATTCATCTCTTTTAATCGATCGAAAAAGCGTTCCTGAATTGGTACGCCCGGCTGGGATCGAACCAGCGGCTTTCAGCTCCGGAGGCTGACGCTCTATCCACTGAGCTACGGGCGCACTGTTGGTAAAGTTTGAATAGATAGTTCATCAGTGCTGATATGTCAAGCCTGATGAAGCACCAAAATCCACCGCCTAATTTTACGAATTCCTTTATTAATAAGGTTCTATGGCAATTTTGCTTGCACCCAAGTATTACATCTAAATCTTTATAAACCTATGCTTAAGTTTGACAGTAAATAAGGTTTCAAAATCATAAGTGGTTGAAATAATTAG